>NZ_BJTG01000005.1:300000-452066 GCF_013340205.1 Anaeromyxobacter diazotrophicus | reverse complement strand
TGCCGGACATCGCGGCCCCGGACGTCCGCTTCTACGAGACCGCCACCGCCCAGGAGGTGGACGGCCGACTGCGGGAGCTCGCCGCCCTGCGGGCGGAGTGGGAGGACCTCGTCGGCTACTGCGCCCTGGCGGTCCGGAAGAGCCAGCTGTACCGGCTCCTCGGGTTCGCGAGCTTCCGCCAGTACTGCGAGGAGCGGCTGGGGCTCGCGGCGCGCTCGATCGAGGAGCGGGCCAAGGTCGAGGAGCGGCGCTGGGCCTCGCCGGCGCTCCAGGAGGCGAAGCGCGAGGGGCTGCCGTTCGAGAAGCTGCGGCTCCTCTCGAAGCTGCCCGAGCCGGAGATCGCCCGCTGGGCCGCGCGGGCGAAGGGCCTCACCTGCGTCGCGCTCCGGCGCGAGCTCGAGGGCGAGGCCGAGCGGCGGATGCGTGCGCAGGGGAGGCTGGCCGTCCCGCTGGCGCTCCGGATGGCGGCGGTCCTCGCCGCCGCGGTGCAAGCCGTCCGCGACCGGACCGGGAGGCCGCTGCCGCTCGGGACCTGCCTCGCCGTGCTCGCGCAGCACTTCCTCGACACCTGGAAGGGCGGGAAGCGCGCCCGGACCCGCTCGCGGAAGGTCCGGGAGCGGGACGAGGGCCATTGCCAGGTCCCCGGCTGCAGCCGCCGCGCGACGCACGCGCACCACGTCCTCTTCCGCTCGCAAGGCGGCGGGGACGAGCTCGACAACCAGCTCGGCCTCTGCGCGTTCCACCACCTCCGCTGCATCCACGCCGGCCACCTGCGCGTGGTGGGGCGGGCGCCTGAGGCGCTGCGGTGGTTCCTGGGCGGGAAGGCGTGGAGCGGGCCGGAGCCCGCGAGGCGGTCCGGCGAAGGGGTGGAGATTTCGGCGGCGTGAGTCCGCGGGGCGAGGGGAGCAGGGCCCGACCTCGACCGCGACTGCGACCGCGACCGCGACCGCTACTGCGACCTCGACCGCGACTGCGACCGCGACAGCGACCCCGACCTGCGGACGGCAACGCCCGCCAGCGGGCGGCGGGGTGGCCCTCCGAAGGAGCGGAGGTCGACCTGCGTGAGACCGCGCTCGCCCTACTGCCGCCAGCAACGCCGGTGCCGCGCCGGCGCGCGGACCTCGTGCGCCGTGTCGGCGCGGCACGTTGCGTTGCCCGGCGTTCGCGCGTTTCTGAACCGGCCGCCGTACCTATCCGGTAGGTCGTCCGGAGCGACGCGGGAGGGCCACCCCGCCGCCCGCTCGGAACCCCCGCCAGCGTTTCTGCTCCGGCCGTCGTACCTATCCGGGAGGTCGTCCGGAGCGACGCAGGAGGGCCACCCCGCCGCCCGCTCGGAACCGCCGCCGGCGTTTCCGCCGCCGAGCGCGCCTGAGCGCGGCCTCGCGTCACGGTCCGCCCCACCTCGCCCGCAGCCGGGCGGCGTAGGCCTCCGGCGCCTCGGTGTGCGCGTCGTCGCCGGCGAGGAGCGGCGCGAACCAGGTGTCGTAGTTCGCGTAGGAGGCGCGGAAGGCGGGGCGCGCGCAGAGCCTCACCTGGAGCGTGTGGCGCGGGTCGGGCTCGGGGGCGGACAGGAACGCCAGCGTGAACGCGTGCTGGCCCTGCTCCTCGTAGAAGGCGACCGCCTTCGCGAGGCCCGCGCCGAAGGCGGCCGCCTCGGCCGGGTCCAGCTCGACGAGGCTGCTCTTCCCCGGCAAGAGGCCCCACAGCTCCTTCTGGTGCGCGGGCGCCCAGGCGGCGAGCCACTGCACCGGCCCGCTCGCCCCGACGGCGCGCGGCCCGCCGCGCTCCTGCGCCAGCAGCGCCTCCCAGGCGTTCGCGCCGAGCCGCGCGGCGGCGTCGCGGCCGGCCCGGAGCAGCCGGGCGACGCCCGAGTACGGCGCGCTCCGGACCTGGACCTGGAGGTGCGGGTGCGGCACCGACGAGCCGCCGGGGGCGAGGAAGTTCATGCCCGCCACGTGGTGGACGAGCGCCGGGTCGCGCGCCCGCGCGCGCCGCCCCAGCTCGGCCGCGGCGGCGAGCGCGGTGCCGAGCGCGTCGGCCGCGAGCCGCGACGGGAAGAGCGCGTGCGCGCCGGGGTCGAGCACCACCACCGCGTCGAGGCTCGCCTTGGAGAAGAGGTTCGGGAAGGCGATCGAGCGCCCCACCCTGAGCTGGCCCTCCGGCACCAGCGCCGGGTCGAAGCGCGTCGCCTTCTCGGCGGCGGCGCAGAACGGGCAGCCAGCCCGCGAGCGCTCCTCGAGCTCGCGGAGCAGCGCCGGGTCGGTCGAGCCGAGGAAGGCGCGCGCCTTCTCGCCGAGCGCGGCGTTGATCGACGCGACGGTTCCGGTGAACGGGTCCGTGCGGTGCTCGATCACCTGCTCCACCGGCTGGCCGGCCGGGTCCACGAACCGGGTCCGCTCCACCGTCGCCGCGAGCTCGATCATGCTGCCTCCGGGTGAAGCCCGGATTCTGGCGCCCTGGAGGAGCGGCTGCAAACCCGAACGCGGGACCTGGCGGGTGGGGGCCGGCGCGCGGCCCGGCTGCCGCGCTCACCGGGCGGCGGGCCGCGGTGTCCAGGTCCCCACCACCGCTCCGCCGACGATGAGCGCCATCGCCGCGGCGGCGGTGGGCCCGAGGCGGCCCTGGCCGGACAGCGCGATGAGGAGCGTCGAGAGGAGCGGCGTCAGGTAGGCGAGCGTGCCGACCACGCGGGGGTCGCCGTCGCGCAGCGCGCGGTCCCACAGGTAGAAGGCGGCGCCCATCGGGCCGACGCCGATGGCGAGGAGCGGGAGCGCGTCGCGCGCGGCAAAGTGGTAGCGCGGCTCGAAGAGCGCGTGGCAGAGGAGCGCCAGGGCCCCCGACACGAGGCAGAAGGCGCTCACCGCCGAGGTGGCGAAGCCGCCCAGCCGGCGCGTCACGAGCGAGAAGGTGGCCCAGATGACCGCCGCCGCCACCGCCAGGGCGTAGCCGAGGAGCCCCTCCCGCGCGAAGCCCAGCCGGCCGCCGGTGACGAGCAGCGCCGCCCCCCCGAAGCCGAGCAGGGCGCCGAGGAGGTGGCGCGGGCGCAGCGCGGTGCCCGGGACGAGGAGCGGCGAGAGCACCACGATGAGGAGCGGCCAGAGGTAGTTGAGGAGGTTCGCCTCCACCGCCGGCGCGAGGCGCAGGGCGAGGAAGAGGCAGAAGTGGTAGGCGAAGAGCCCGTACACCCCGAGCAGGAGCACCTTCGGCGAGAGCCCGCGCAGGGACAGGCGCCGGGCGCCGCACAGCCCGCCGAGGAGGAGCGCGGCGCCGACGAGCAGGAAGGGCGGCACCCTCCGCAGCGAGATGCCGAGCGCGGCCAGGGTCCCCCACAGCGCGATGGCGGCGAGCGCGGCGGCGACGGCGCGGCGGTTCGGGGACATGGCCGCGCACCTTACCATCGGCGCGCGAGCGGCCGGCGACCCGGCTACCGCCGCACGGACCCCTGCGCGTCCACCGGCACCTGCAGGTCGCCGAAGCCGGCCAGCCCCTGCAGCCTGAGCGCGGCCCCGCGCAGGAGGTCGGCGATGCCCTCCGCGGCGCCGACGGTCGAGAGCCGCACCGGCAGCGTCACCACCGCGTGCCCGCGCGGCGGCACCGCCGCGAGCGGGTGGGCGCCGCCGGAGAGGAGGTCCTGCTCGCCGACGCGCAGCCCATAGGTGAGCGCCCCCACCGGCAGCGGGAAGGCGTTCCCGTTCTCGATCCGGACCTTCACGTCGAGCGCGAGGTGGGCGAGCGAGGCCTCCTTGACGGAGATCCCCTCGATGCCGATCGCGGGCGGGCGCGGCACCGCCACCCGGCCCTGGTGGTCGAACGGCAGGTCGATGGTCCCGAGCGCCGAGCCGACGCCGGCGCTCCCGCTGATCCGGTAGCCGACCTCGGCGCGCGTGAGCAGCGTCTCGACGAAGTTCGGGACGTCGCGCCAGCGCAGCCGCACCGGGATCGCGAGCGCGGTCGAGCCGCGCGCCGGGATCTGCACGCCGGCGGGCAAGGTCCCCTCCCCCACCTGGCGCCCCTCCACCTCCAGCTTGTAGGCGAGGCGGCGCAGATCGAGCCCGAAGGCGTTGGGGTTGTCGAGGCGGTACTGGAGCGCGACGGTGACGCCCTCGAGGTCGAGCTGGTCGGCCGACCAGGACTGGTAGGTGAGCCGCGGCGCCTCGAACCCGGCGCCGGCGAGGCGCTGCAGGAACGCGCACCCCGTGAGCGAGAGGGCGAGCGCGGCGGCGAGGGCGAGGCGATGGAGGCGCATGGGCCGCCACTCCTATCAGCCCCTGCGCGCGGGCGCCAAGTCAGGGCGCGAGCTTCACCATCGGCACGCCGTAGGCCCCGGAGGGCAGGTAGGCGTAGCCGCCGCCCACCACCACGTCCCACGGGTACGCCTCGGTGCGGAAGAAGCGCTCGAAGGCGGGCTGGCGCGGGTCGGAGAGGTCGTACACGAGCAGTCCGGGGTCGGCCCAGCTCGCCATGAGGAAGAGCTTCCCGGCCGCCGCGCGGCGGAGCCAGGCGCCTCCCCCGCGCACCCGCTGCTCGCTCGCGACGGCCATCGCGCCGAGGTCCAGCGCGTACAGGCGCACGGTCGCGCCGTCGCTCGCCCAGGTCGTGGCGGGTACCCAGCCGACGCCGCCCGCCGCCTCCCCTTGCCAGGCGTCTCCCTGGAGCTTGACGCTCCCGTCGAGCCGCGCGCCGCCGTCCGTGAGCGTGAGGCCGTGCGCCCAGGTGACCGGGGTGCTCGCGTCCGTCCACCAGCTCTCGAGCGTGAAGACGCGGCGGCCGTCCTCCGAGGCGCCGTAGAGCACGCCCGGCACGTTCACCCCCGCGAGCAGGAGCGGGCGCGCCGGATCACCGAGGTCGACGCGGTCGAGGAAGTAGCGGCCGCGCGCGGCGATCCCGTCCCACGCGAACCGCGTCAGCCACGCGAACCGGTCGACGACGCGCAGGCCCCACGACCAGCCGTCGGCGAGGTCGACCGTCGAGGCGAGGCGCGGCTGGTCCGGATCGGAGAGGTCGTAGACGCGGAGCTGGCCCGCCGCGCCGGCCGGGCACGTCCCGGCGCAGGGCCAGCCGGAGCGGTGCACGACGAGCGCGTGGCCCACCAGCGCCGCGTCGGCGGCGAAGCCCCAGGGCCGCGTCAACCCCGCCCCCACCGGCGTCGGGAGGCCCATCCCGAGGCCCGGGACGCCGCCGCCGAGCGCGTCCGCCGGCAGGTCGATCCTCCCCCGCGCGCGCGGCTGGGCGGGATCGGTGAGGTCGTGCCCCTCGAGCCACGCCCTCCCGCTCGCCCAGTCCACCGCCAGCAGCCAGACGAGGGCGCCGTCCTGGTACAGGCTCGCCTGGGGCGCCGTCACCGCGACGCGCGCGAGCGGCGCCGCGGCGTCCGGATCGAGCGCTGGCGTGACGGCGAGCTCCAGGTCGCCGCGGTACCAGTCGCCCGAGAGCTCGACGGCGTGGTCGCCGAGGAGGGCCAGCGTCGTCACGGAGCGGGCCAGGTCGAGGCGCGCCAGCTCGCGCGGCGCGGCGCGGTCGGTCGCGTCCACGGTCTGCAGCGCGGCGTCGGAGAGGGCGGCGAGGCACGACGCCACCTGGTCGAGCGGGAACGAGCGCTTCACCGCGCCGGGGTGGTGGAGGAAGCCGCGCAGCGTGAGCGCGTCGCGCGTCCAGTCGAGGAGCTGCGTGCCGCCCTGGTAGCGGAAGCTCGCCGCGTCCCAGCCCTGCACCGGGACGAGGACGAGCCCGGGCCCCGTGGCGGGCGGGTCGAGCACGATGAAGGCCTTGCGCAGGTCGTCGGGGGAGACCGGCACCCAGCCGAAGCTCGTGCCGAAGGTGGCGCGGTCGAGGAGCCGCGGCGCCGCGAGGTCGCTCACGTCGAGGAGCGAGACCGCAAGCTGCGAGGGCGTCCCGGCCTCGCTCGTGTGGCCGAGGGCGAGCAGGCGATCGCCCCGCGGCTCGATGAAGTCGAGCTGCCCCGGCATGGAGAGCGCGCCGGCGACGCTGGGCTGGGCCGGGACGGTCGCGTCCACCACCCAGAGCGGATCGGTGATGCGCGCCGTCACGAGGTAGACCCGCGCGCCGTCGAAGCGCGCCGCGGTGAGCGACTCGGCCACGTCGATCGCGAGCTGGGAGACCGGCGTCGCGGCCTCCGGCGTCGGGCTCGCCCAGATCTGCAGGAGGGCGCCGGCGTTCCAGCCGGTCGCCGCGACGGCGCGGAAGAGCCCGGTCGCGGCGTCGAAGTCCATCGACCAGCGGTCGCGCACCGCGCCGGGGCAGGTGACCTCGACGCCGGCCACCAAGGCCCCGCCCGGATCGGAGATGTCGACGGCGCGGAAGCGCGTGACCGGGCCGCTCGCGTCGGCCGACCACCCCGAGAACGCCAGCGTGACGCGCTCGGCGGTGACGTGCGCGTGCGCGTCCCAGCCGCCGGCGGGGAGCTGGAGGTGCGCCACCTCCGCCGGGTGAGCGGGGTCCCGCACGTCGAAGCTCGCCACCGTGACGGTCTCCCACCCCGCCCCGGCGACCGCGCCGGAGACGGCGCCCGCGCCGCCCGAACCGCCCGAGGCGACGCCGGTCGCGATCCCCGGCCAGCCGTACCAGGGCGACTGCCGCGAGACCACGTAGAGGACGTCGCCGACGAGCCGCGTCTGGACGAGCTCGCCGTCGACGGGGAGCTCGGTCGCGACCGCGGGGTGCGCCGGGTCGGAGACGTCGACCGCGAACAGGCGCGACCCGCGCTCGGGCTGCGTCGCGCCGGCCGCCTCGCGGAAGGAGAGGACGTCGCTCACCGCCACCAGCGCCGCGCTCCCGCGCAGGTAGAGGTCGACCGGCGTGCCCAGCAGCGGGAGCCGCGCGAGGAGGATCGGCGCGGCGGGGTCCGCGAGGTCGATCGCCTGCAGGCCGCGGAACGCGTTCAGGACGTAGAGCGTCGTCCCGGCCCGCGCGTAGACGTCCGCCTCCTCCACGGCGCGCGCGGCGGCCGCGCCGCCCTGGGGCGCGGCGGCGGGCCCGGGCGCTCCCGCCGTCGCGGTCCCGCCGAACCGCGCGCTCCCGGGCGGCGGCGACTCGAACGCGCTCGCGCCGACCGCATGCGGACCCGCTCCCGCCGCGCTCTCGCCCTGTCCACGGCACCCGAGCGACCCCAGCGCGACCGCGGCGAGGGCAGCGAGGAACAGACACGGCCGGAAGCGCGTCATGGAGGCCTCCCTCCCGGGACTTGGCCGATCCATTCACATTCTTCACAGCCGATCCACAAGGATTCCCGGGGCCCCACCCACACGGCCTTCCCCAAGCCTTTCCGACGTTCTCCACAGCGCCGTCCACCGCCGGGCATCAGACCTCGGGAGTACCATCCGCCCGCCGATGAACGACTCCGAGCCCCTGCGACGCGGCGGCGCCGCGCCCGCGTTGCAGCTCCGCCCCTCGCGCGATCTCCCTCACAACCTCGAGGCCGAGCAGGCGGTGCTGGGGGCGCTCCTCATCGAGGAGACCGCCTTCGACCTCGTCGCCGACCGGCTGAAGCCCGAGGACTTCTACCTCCAGGCGCACCAGCTCGCCTTCCAGACCTGCGCCGAGCTCGCGCAGGAGAAGCAGGCCATCGACCCGGTGCTGCTGCACCAGCGGCTCGAGGCGAAGGGGCTGCTCGGGGCGGCCGTCCCGCGCGACCTGCCCTTCGCGCTGGCGAAGGGGCTCGGCACCGCCGTCAACGTCCGGCACTACGCCGCCATCGTGGCGGAGCTGGCGCGGGTGCGCCGGGTGCAGCTCGTGGCGCAGGCGGTGCTCGCGCGCGGCTACGAGGCGGGCGCGAACGTCCAGGAGTTCCTCGAGACCTCGCAGCAGGAGATCTTCGCCGCCGCCCAGGGCGGCACCACCGAGACCCTGCGGCTCATCCAGGAGCCGCTCGTCAAGGCGATCGAGACCATCGACGCCACCCAGGCGCGGGTGCGCGCCGGCGAGAGCACGCTCACCGGCGTCCCCACCGGCATCCAGGCGCTCGACCAGAAGCTGCTCGGGCTGCAGAAGGGCGCGCTCATCGTGCTCGCCGCCCGCCCCTCGGTCGGCAAGACCGCCTTCGCGCTCAACATCGGCACCTACGCCGCGACCAAGGCGCAGAAGCGGGTCGCCATCTTCTCGCTCGAGATGCCGTCCGAGCAGCTCGCCATGCGCATCCTGGCCGCCGAGGCGAAGCTCGACTTCTGGCGCATGACGCAGGGCCTGCTGCAGCAGAGCGACTGGGACCGCATCATGCAGCACGGCGACCGCATCGGCGGCTCGCGCATCTGGCTCGACGACAACTTCGTCCTCTCGCCGGTCGAGCTGCGCGCCAAGTGCCGCAAGATCAAGCGCGAGGGCGGCCTCGACCTCGTCATCGTCGACTACCTCCAGCTCATGAACGTCTCGGGCGCGCAGTCGCGCGAGCAGGAGATCGCCATCATCAGCCGCTCGCTGAAGAGCCTGGCGAAGGAGCTGGAGGTGCCCATCCTGGCGCTCTCCCAGCTCAACCGCGGCGTCGAGAAGCGCAAGGGCGAGCCGCCCATGCTCTCCGACCTGCGCGAGTCGGGCGCCATCGAGCAGGACGCCGACGTGGTCATGTTCCTGCACCGCCCCGGCGACGAGAAGGACCAGGACGGCGCCGGGCCGGCCAAGGCCGACGTGCAGGAGATCGAGCTGCACATCGCGAAGCAGCGCCAGGGCCCGACCGGCGTGGTGGAGCTCGTCTTCTTCAAGACGAACACCTACTTCGCCGAGAAGCAGCGCGGCGGGTGAACCGCGCGGCGGCCCGCGGCGCTCAGGCGCGGGCCGCCGGCGCCGGGCGCGCGCGCCGGCCCGCGGCGGCGCCTCCCGCCGCGGGGATCGCCGCAGGCGCCTCCAGCCGGAAGGTGGCCACCAGCGCGGCGAGCTCCTCCGCCTGACCGGACAGCTCGGCCGCCGCCGAGGACGACTCCTCGGAGCTGGCGGCGTTCTGCTGGACGATGGTGCTCATCTGGCCCATCGCCCGGTTGATCTGATCGACCCCCGCGGTCTGCTCCTGGAGCGCGGCGGCCAGCGCGGCCGTGAGCTCGGTGACCTGCTCGACGGTGGCGAGGATCTCGCCGAGCTTGTCGCCGACCTGGCGCGCCGTGGTCTCCCCGTGCGCCGCCTCCTTCACGGACTGCCCGATGAGCTCGTCCGTCTTGCTCGCGGCCTGCTTGGAGCGGAGCGCCAGGGAGCGCACCTCCTCGGCGACCACCGCGAAGCCGCGGCCGGCGTCACCCGCGCGCGCCGCCTCGACCGCGGCGTTGAGCGCGAGCAGGTTGGTCTGGAAGGCGATCTCGTTGATGTCCTTGATGATCTGAGCGGTGCCCTCGGCCGCCGCCTTGATCTTCAGCATCGCGCCACCCATCTGCTCCATGGCGGCGGTGCCTTCGCCGGCGGCGCCCTTCGCGGTGGCCGCGAGCGCCGACGCCTGCTGGGCGCCGTCGGCGACCTGCTTCATCGTGCTCGACATCGACTCGAGGCCGGCGGTGGACTCCTCGATCGAGCTCGCCTGCTCGGAGGCGCCGCTCGCCAGCGCCTCGCTCGTGGAGGCGATCTGGGCGGAGGCCGAGGAGACGTGGCTCACGGCCCCCGCCACCTGCGCCAGCGCGTCGTGCAGCGCCTGGGCGGTGGCGTTCAGCGCCTCGGCGATCCGGGCGTGCTCGCCGCGATACGCGCCGGTCACGCGCGCCTCGAGGTCGCGGTGCGCCAGGCGCTGCAGCGTCCCGGCGGCCTCGTCGAGCGGCTTCGTCACCGCGTCGAGCGTGCCGTTCACGCCCTCCACGACCTTGCGGAAGTCGCCGCGGTGCCGCGCGGGGTCGGCGCGCCTCGACAGCTCCCCGGCGATGGCGCCCTGCGCGAGCCCGTCCACGTCCTGCACCAGCGCCTTCACCGCGGCGATGCAGGCGTTGAGGTTCTCCTTCATCAACTCGAACTCGCCCCGCTGAGGCTCGGCGATCGGAGGCGGGAGGTCGCCCTTCGAGATCCGGTCCACGTACTCGGCGGTGAGCCGCAGCGGCCTCGCGAAGGCGTCCAGGATGCCGTTGATCCCGACCACGACCGGCCGGAACTCGGGGCCGACGGCGGCGGGCTCGCCCCGGACGTCGAGCGCGCCGGCCTGCACCGCCTCCTCCAGCGTCCGCGCCTCCGCCAGCACCCGGCGGATGGCGCCAGCGATCGACCGGACGAGCCACACCGCGATGGCCGCGAAGAGCGCCGCGATCAACGCCGAGGTGCCCCACAGCGCGAGGGCGATGGCGCGCTCGGCCCGCTCGGACTCCGCGTGGAGCGCCGCCGCGTCCACGGCGGTCTGCTCGATGAGCTCGTTCACCACGTCCTGGAGCGGCGCCGAGGAGGCGATGAGCTTCTCGTAGGCCTGGAGCACCGCGGTGTCCGCCGCCTGCGCCGCGCCTCCCGCCCGCTGGCGCTCGACGACGCCGCGCGCCGCGGCGCAGTCGCGCCGCCAGGCGGCGGCGAGCGGCTGGTACTCGCGCCAGAGCGCCGACGTCTTGGCGCCGTGCGGCAGCGCCTGGTAGTCCTGCTCGCCCTTCGCGATGCGCGCCAGGGCGGTCGCGACGCGCTTCTCGGCGTCCGCGCGCACCTCGTCCCTCACGCCTGGGAGCACGAGGAGGGCCAGGTTGGCCCGGACGGCGGTCTCGGCCTGGCGAATCGACCAGAGGGCGCTCGTCCCGGGCAGCTTGCGGCCGCCGTAGTTGTCGACGATGGCGCTCAGGGCAGTGGTGTTCACCTGGCTCACCGCGGCGAGCGCGATCACGAGGCCGAAGACCAGCGCCAGCGCGCTCACGATCCGGGTGGAGATCCTGGTCTGCGCGAACATGTGGGCCTCACGTACCGTGAACAAGACGGGCGGCAACCCTGCCGGGTCGAGCATGGGACATGCCACGGTGGGTGAATAGACAAGGGCGCGGAATGACCCAGCGCCGGGGTGGCGCTGCTACACCTCGCCGCAGCGCCACCCAGACTCAGGGTCACGAGGGACCCCGACCCCGCGCCAGGCTACCGCACCCGATCGAGGTACCGCTCCACCACCCGCTTCGCGCCGCGCGCCGCCTCCGGCAGCGAGGCGCCCTGCGCGAGCAGGCCCGCCAGCGCCGAGGCGAGGCGGCAGCCGGTCCCGCGGGCGGTGCCGGGGCGGCGGCGCCCGGCGAGGCGCAGCACCGCACGCTGCGTCACCAGCAGGTCGACCGGCGGGCCCGGGCGGTGGCCGCCCTTCACCAGCACCGCGCGCGCGCCGAGCCCGCGCGCCGCCTCCACCGCCGCGTCGTCGCCGTCGAGCGCGGCTCCGCACAGCGCCTCCAGCTCCGGCCAGTTCGGCGTCACCACCGCCGCGCGCCGGAGGAGCGGCGCGAGCGCCTCCGCCGGCGAGGCACCCCCCGCGTCGAAGAGGGCCAGGCCGGAGGAGGCGGCCAGCACCGGGTCCACCACCAGGGGCGCGCGGGCGAGCCGGCCGGTCGCGAGCAGCTCCGCCACCGCGGCGGCGATCTCGGCGGTGGCGAGCATGCCGGTCTTCACCGCCTTCACCGGCACGCCGCGGCCGGCGAGGAGCCCCTCCACCTGCGCCCGCACCAGCGGCGCAGGCACCGCCTCGGCCCCGTACGCCCCGCCCGCGCCCTGCACGGTGAGCGCGGTCGCGCACGGCAGCGCCCGTGCCCCCACCGCCAGCAGCGCCTCGACGTCGGCGGCGAGCCCGGCGCCGCCGCTCGGGTCGAGGCCGGCCAGCACCAGCACGCGCGCGGCCGCGCCGCCGCGCCTCACCGGCGGAGGTCCTCGGCCGCCTGGACCAGCCCGCGGAAGATCGCCGCCTGGCGCGGGTCGGAGGCGGCGAGCCGCTCCGGGTGCCACTGCACGCCCAGCGCGAAGGGCAGATCGGGCAGCTCGATCGCCTCCACCACCCCGTCGTCCGCCCGCGCCGAGACGAGCACGCCGGCGCCGGGGGTGCGTACCGCCTGGTGGTGGCTCGAGTTCACGGACAGCGGCTCCGGGCCGGCCAGCCGGGCGAGCAGGGTCCCGGGCGCGATCGCCACGCGGTGGTGCGGCACGTCGCGCGGCGGCGGCTGCTCGTGGCCGCCGAGCCCGGCGTCCTGCACGAGGTCCTGGTGGAGCGCGCCGCCGCGCACCACGTCGAGGAGCTGCATCCCCCCGCAGATGCCGAGGAGCGGGATGCGGCCGGCCAGCGCCGCCTCGCACAGCGCCCACTCGCAGGCGGTCCGCTCCGGCTTCTCGGGCCCGCAGCCCGGCCGCCGCGCCTCGCCGTACCGCTCCGGGGGGATGTCGAAGGCGCCGCCCGTCACGACGAGCCCCTCGCACAGGGCCAGGTAGGCGCCGCCGGCCTCCTCGCCGTACGGGAGCGGCACGGGCAGCCCGCCCGCCCGCAGCACCGCGTCGGCGTAGGCGCGCCCGAGCCGGTACTCGCCGCGCGCCTCGTCGAGGTCGAGCGTGACGCCGATGCGGGGGCGCCTCACCGGACCGCCCCCCGCGCCCCACGCGCGAAGGCCGCGGCCAGCGCCTCCGCCCGCGCGCGCGGCTCGCCGCGGTCGAAGAGGTCGCCGATCACGGCCGCCGCGGCCGCGCCGGCGCGCGCCACCGCCGCCACGTTCTCGAGCGTGATGCCGCTGATGGCGACCACCGGGGCTGGCACCGCCGCGCAGGTGGCGGCGAGCGCCTCGAGGCCGCGCGGCGCCACGTCGAGCGGCTTCGTCAGGCTGGGGAAGACGGGCCCGTAGCCGACGTGGTCGGCGCCGGCGGCGAGGGCGGCGCGCGCGTCGTCGACGGTGCGCGCGGTGCGGCCGACGAGGAGCGCCTCGCCGAGCAGCCGGCGCGCGTCGGCCACCGGCAGGTCGTCCTCGCCGAGGTGCACCCCGTCGGCGCCGGAGAGGAGCGCCAGATCGGGGCGGTCGTTCACGAGCACCAGCGCGCGGCCGGCGGCGAGCGCCACGATCCGGCGGGTGGCCGCGAGCACCTCGCCGGCCGGGGCGCGCTTCATCCTCACCTGGACCACCGCCGCGCCGCCCGCCACGGCCGCGGCGGCGCGGCCGGCCGGGTCGTCGTCGCCGACGATGGCGTAGAGCCCGCGCAGGCGGGCCAGGCGGGCCGCGCGAGCGCGGCGCGGGTCGTCTTCCATGGGGGCGGAGGATAACCGGCCCGGGGCCCCGGCACGAGGCGCGCTTGACGCCCGAGCGAGCGCGCGCATATTTTCCCCGCCCCCCCTCCCGCAGTTCTCGTTCTGGAAAGCGATCTCATGGCCGACGACACCGAGACGAAGTACCTCGACAAGCGGGTGGCCCAGCGCTACGTGCGCAAGGGTCTCCTCGACGAGAAGGAGTGGGAGAAGCACCTGAAGGCGCTGCCGGACCTCGCCTCCCAGGCGATGCCGATCGAGTCGGACCTCGACGGCGACGACCTCGACGACGAAGACGACGACCTCGAGGACGAGGGCGACAGCTCATCGTCCGGCGAGGGTCCCAAGGAGGTCTAGCCGTGCCCGCGAGCCGCCCCCGCGCGCGGTCGCTCGCCCTCGCCCTCCTCGCCGCGCTCCAGGCCGCGCCGGAACCGGCCGCGGCCTCCGCGCTCCCCCCCGCCGGCCCCACCCGCCTTGCCGACCGGCGCACGCCGGTGGTGGCGGCGGTGGAGAAGGTGCGCGGCGCCGTCGTCAACGTCGCCACCGAGGAGCTGGTCCGCATCCGCGAGCCGTCGCGCGGCGGCGACTCGATGGCGGAGCTGCTCTTCGGCGACCTCTTCGAGCGGCCGCGCTACCGCCGCGGCTACCAGGTGACCTCGCTCGGCTCGGGCGTGATCGTCGCGCCTGAGGGGTACGTCCTCACCAACAACCACGTGGTGGAGCGCGGGGTGCGCTTCCGGGTGCAGCTCCTCGACGGGCGCGAGCTCGGCGCCAAGGTGGTCGGCACCGATCCCTCCTCCGACCTGGCGGTGCTGAAGCTCGAGACGAAGGAGCGGATGCCGTTCGTCGCGCCGGGCCGCTCGGACGACCTCCTCATCGGCGAGACCGTCATCGCCATCGGCAACCCCTTCGGCCTCGCCAACACCGTCACCACCGGCGTGGTCTCGGCGGTGCACCGCAACTTCAAGGCGGGCGACCGGACGCTGTTCGACTTCGTCCAGACCGACGCCTCGATCAACCCGGGCAACTCGGGCGGGCCGCTCCTCAACATCGAGGGGCAGCTCATCGGCGTGAACACCGCCATCCTGGGCGAGCGGAGCGCCGGCATCGGCTTCGCCATCCCCATCGACCGCGCGCGCCGCGTGGCGGAGGACCTCATCCAGCACGGCGAGGTGCGCGAGGGGTACACCGGCGTCGAGGTGCAGGACCTCGCCGCCGCCGGCGACGGCGCGCCGAAGAAGGGGCCGCGCGGTGTGCAGGTGGCGTCGGTCGAGCCGGGCTCGCCGGCGGCGCAGGCCGGGTTCCGCAAGGGCGACGTGCTCGACGCGGTGGACGGCCAGCCGGTGGAGAGCGCCGAGGAGTACCGCTTCCGCGTGCGCGAGCTGCCCATCGGCGGCGCCGCCCGGGTCGAGGTCCTGCGCGGCAAGGAGCGGCTCGAGCTCGCGCTGCGGGCGGTCGAGCTCTCCCCCGAGCGGCTCGAGGAGCTCGTGGCGCGCCGCACCGGGATCCAGCTCGGGGAGGCGCGCGCCCAGGGCCAACGCTATGTGGTGGCCAAGGCGATCCGCCGCGGCAGCCCGGCGGCGCGGGTGGGGATGGCCACCGGCGACGTCATCCGCGAGGTGAACAGCCGCGAGGTGTCGAGCGTGGCCGAGTTCCGCAAGCTCGCCGCCAAGGCGCGCCGCTCCGGGCAGCTCGTGCTGCTCGTGCAGCGCGGCTACGCCGCCGAGCGCATCGCGTTCGATCTCGACTAGGGAGGGGACCGCATGGCCGACGAGAAGAAGCCCGCGCCCATCGACTTCTACACGTTCTGCGTCTCGCTCGGCTCGTCCGCCTTCGTGCACATGGGCGACGCGCCGCACCCGGAGACGGGCGAGGCGCACGCGAACCTGGTCCTCGCGCAGCAGACCATCGACATCCTGGGCATGCTGCAGGACAAGACGAAGGGGAACCTCACCGAGGAGGAGGCGCGCTTCCTCGACAACCTCCTCGACGATCTCCGCCTGCGTTACGTCACCAAGGCGAGCGGCAAGGGCTAGCGGCCTCCGCGTCAGAGGTGCGCCGACTTGTGGCTCGTCACCGCGGTGAACGTCGAGAGCCGCTTCTCGACGTCCTCCTTCCGGTGGCACTCCGGGCACTCCACGACGGAGGCCTCGTGCTCCGCCACGTGCATCTCCGCCGTGAACGGCTGCTCACAGCGCCGACAGTAGAACTCGTAGACCGGCATCGCCTCATCCTCCGGGCCCCATCATCGGACGCTCGCGGCCGGAGTCGATGACCTCCGCGGGGGCGCGACCGATCGCGACCGGCCGGCGGCGCGCTCGCGCCACGGGCGAGGGGGCCGGCGAGCGTCCGGGGCGCGGAGCGGCGTCGCTACAGCCCGGCGTGCACCATCCGCGCGGCCATGCAGCGGATGAGCTCGCGGCGCACCACGCGGCGGGTGCGGGCGACGGCGTCGGGATCGCGGTGGCGGCCGCGGGCGCGGCGGCGGGCGGCCTCCACCACCCAGGCGATGCGACGGGTATCGAGGTGGGGGGCGCGGCCGCGGCCGGGCTTCACGAAGAAGCCCAGGCCGCGGTCCTCGAGTACGCGGTGGAGGGCGCGCCGGGCCGCGGCGCAGAGGGCGAGATCGACGACGTTGTGCACGGCGCGATCTCTAGGATCGATCGCGCGATCGATCCATTTTCGAGCCGATCGGCCTAGAACTGGACTTTGATCGCCAGATCGGATGAGAGCCGTCGCGCGCGCTCCGCCGCGTCCGGGACGAAGGGGAGCGAGGCCAGCACGCGGCAGCCGGTGAGGCGCTCGATCTCGGCCGGGTTGTACGGCTCGGACGGATCGGCCCTCGCGCTCGCGCGGTTGAGCACGATCCCGTACACGGCGAGGCCGCGCGCGCGGAGCGCCTCGCAGGTGAGCGCGACGTGGTTCACCGTGCCGAGCCCCGCCCGGGCGACCACCAGCACCGGCAGGCCCAGCGCCACCGCCAGGTCGGCGTACGTCTCACGATCGGTGAGGGGGGTCATGAGCCCGCCCGCCCCCTCCACCACCAGGGCGGCGTGGCGCGCGCCGAGCGCCCGGGCCGCCTCCAGGATGCGCGGCAGCGAGACGCTCTTCCCCTCCACCCGCGCCGCCACCGCCGGCGCGAGCGGCGCGGCGAAGGTGTACGGGCAGACGAGCTCGGCCGGGTCGAGGTCTCCCGCGGCGGCCCGGAGCCGCTCCGCGTCGGAGGCCTCGCCCGGCTCGTGCCCGGACTGCGCCGGCTTCATCGCGGCGACGTCGAGCCCGCGCGCGCGGTGCCCGCGGACGAGCCCGCAGGCGACCTCGGTCTTGCCGACGCCGGTGTCGGTCGCGGTGACGAAGAGGCCTCTCACGCCGCCAGCTCCCGATCCAGCGCCCCGGTGGCGCGGTCGAGCGCCGTGAGGGCGATCCCCGCCAGCTCCCCGAGCTGCGCCTCGGTCATCGCCAGCGGCGGCATGAGCACGAGCACGTTCCCGAGCGGGCGCAGCACCGCGCCGAGCGCGCGCGCCTCGCGGCAGGCGCGGTCGCCGGCGCGCGCGGCGTAGGGGTACGGCTCCTTCGTCCGGCGGTCGCGCACGAGCTCGATCCCCACCATGAGCCCGCGCTGGCGCACCTCGCCCACGCGCGGGTGCTCGGCGGCCGCCGCGAGTGCGCGCGAGAGCGCCGCGACCTGGCCCGGCAGCGCCTCCAGGATCCGCCGCGAGCGGAAGAGGTTCAGGCTCGCCACCGCCGCGGCACAGGCGAGCGGGTTCCCGCAGTAGGTGTGGCCGTGGAAGAAGGTCTTCTGATCGGGGTACGGCCCCAGGAACGACTCGAACACCCGCTCGGTGGCGAGCGTCGCCGCGAGCGGCAGGTAGCCGCCGGTGATCCCCTTCGCCACCGTCATGAGGTCCGGGAGGACGCCCTCCTGCTCCACGGCGAACATCGTGCCGGTGCGGCCGAAGCCGGTCGCGACCTCGTCGCAGACGAGCAGCGCGCCCTCGCGGTCGCACAGCTCGCGCAGCCGCTTCAGGTAGCCGGGCGGCTGCGTGATCATGCCGTCCGCCCCCTGCACCAGGGGCTCCAGCACGAGCGCCGCGACCTTGCCCCGCCGCTCCGCGAACACCTGCTCCACCGCGTCCACGCACTCGAGGTGACAGCTCGCGCGCTCCTTCCCCAGCGGGCAGCGGTAGCAGTAGGGCTGCGGCGCGTGGTGCACCGGGAAGAGGAGCGGCTTGAAGATGCGGTGGAAGAGGTCGATCCCGCCCACCGCCACCGAGCCGAGCGTGTCGCCGTGGTAGCCGCCGCGCAGCGCCACGAACTCGCTGCGGCCGGTGTCGCCGCGCAGCTGGTGGTGCTGGTAGGCCATCTTGAGCGCCACCTCGACCGCGGTCGCGCCGGCGTCGGAGAAGAAGACGCGGGTGAGGCCCTTCGGCGTCCAGCGGAGGAGCTCCTCCGCCGCCTCGATGGAGGCGGTGGAGGCGAGCCCGAGCAGGGTCGAGTGCGCCACGCGGTCGAGCTGGGCGCGGACGGCGTCGTCGAGCTCCTTCACGCGGTGCCCGTGGACGTTGCACCACAGGGAGGACACGCCGTCGAGGTAGCGGCGCCCCTTCGTGTCGACGAGGTGGACGCCCTCCGCGGCGTCGACGATGAGCGGCTCCTCGGCCAGCCAGTCCTGCATCTGGGTGAACGGGTGCCACAGGTGCTGGTGGTCGGACGTCCACAGGCGGCGGTGCCGCTCCAGGCGCTCGGCGTCGGTCATGGTGGGCGGACGCTAGCGCAGCGTCCGGCCCCGGGACAACGCCGCCGGCCGCGGCGCCCTCCGGGCGGCGGCGAGCGCCTGCTCGAAGGCGGGCTGCATCGCGTCGGCCCAGCGCTCGTAGCCGAGGTCGGAGGGGTGGAAGCGATCCGCGGCCAGGAGCTCTGGGTGGAAGGGCAGCTCGTGGGAGGTGGCGGAGAAGAGGTCCACCAGCGCGAAGCCGTGCCGCGCCGCCGCCGCGGCGATGCGGGCGTTCACCGCCGCGATGCGGGCGCCGAGCGTGCGCTTCGCCTCCTCTCCGGCGGCGAGCGGGGAGCGGGTGAGGTCCGGCACGTTCACCGCCACGACCGGCACCCCTAGGCGCGCGAGCGCCGCCGCAGCTCGCTCGTAGTCGCGCGCGAACGCCTCCGGGTCGGTGCCCCAGGTCACGTCGTTGATGCCGACGCCCAGGGTGACGAGGTCGGGCTTTCCGGCCAGGCCCGGCGCGAGCTGCCCGGCCACGAGGTCCGCCACCCGCGCCCCCGAGACGCAGAGGTTCACGAGCCGCACGCTGGCGCCCTCGCGCGCGGCGCGAACGGCGAGCCGCGCCGGATACCCCCCGCCGCGATCGGCGCCGACCCCGACGCCGGTCGAGTCGCCCAGGGCGAGGTAGGTGGGGGCTTCGGCGGAGCTGGTCATGGCGAGCGCGAGGGCGGCGAGGAGGGGGGACACCCCGGGAATCTAGGCCCGGGCCGGCGGCGCGGCCGGGGCGACTCCGGACATCGGGCCGGCACGGCGGGCGCTCGGGCGGGCGGCCCGCCGCGGGCCGCGCCGCGGCGGCTGCGCGGAGGCGGCGCGGTGGAGTAGTCTCCCCGGCTCCAGTCGACCTTCTCCCCCGGAGTCCTCCACCATGTCCGTCCGCAGCGCGCTCCTCGCCCTCGCCCTCTCGCTCCCGCTCACGCCCGCCCGCGCGGCGGACCAGGCGTGCTCCATCGCGATCACCGGCGCGGTCCAGGCGTCCTTCCGGTGCAGGATCTCGTTCCTCGCCCGCGGCGACGGTGCGGTGCGCGTGCTCGTCACCCCGGAGAAGCTGCCGAAGACCGTGAAGGCGATGCTCCCGGGCGAGTTCGAGCTGCCCGCGCCGGTGCAGGCGCAGGTCTACCCGTTCGACCGGCTCGCGTCCGCCCAGGTGCTGCTCACCGGGCCTCACCACGCGACCTTCAGCGCGGTGAAGGGGAAGAAGGAGCGGCGGGGCGACGTGACCGTCACGCTCACGCAGGTCGCGAACGTCGCCGGCGGGCACGAGGCGCTGAAGCCGTCGCTGTCGGGGAAGATGGAGGCGCACCTCGTGCCGGCGAGCAAGAGCGCCAAGGGCGAGGCGCGGGTCACGGTCACGTTCTAGGGCTGGCCGGGTCCGCGCCGCGCGATCGCGGAGGCCACCCCGCGCGCGTGCCTTACCCAGAGTAATTCGCGTCCCTACCCTCGCGTCCCTACCCAGAGTAATTGCGCGTCCCTACCCAGAGTAATTGAACCGCGAGGCGCCCCTCCCAACCCCGAGGCGGGGGCCGGGTGTCATGTGCCCCATGACTCACCCAATGGGGGCATTTATTGGGGGATCTGGCGCACCTCCGTGAACGCACCTCGCCTGTAACTACGCGTAATCCGCGAGGGTACCAGCAGCCCCTCTGGGTACGGATGTTGCTCCGCACGGCCACGGAGTCAGTCGGTCCGTTCCAGGCGGCGTGCGCCGCCGAGGCATCCGCCTCGAGGGGTAGCTGCTGTCGAGTGAGCTCACGAAGCGATCGGCATTGCTGCGCGCGCCGAGGCGCGCGACCAGGAGGCAACACATGCGTCGTTGGTCTTTGGGATGGGCGCTCGCAGTCTGCGCCATCGCCGCCGTGGGATGCGGCGGGGGCAGCAGCTCCAAGCCCCCGGCTGGCCCCGCGAAGGGCGTCAGCGGGGAGTCCTTCTACGTCACCGTGGCGCCGGCGGCCGGCGGCACCATCGTGTCGGGTGACGGTTCCATCAACTGCCAGTCGTCGGGCACGGGCTGCGGCGACGCCGCGTACCACCAGACGAAGTTCACTGCCTGGGCCACGCCGGTCGTCCTGACCGCGAAGCCCGCCGACGGCTACGCCTTCGTCTCCTGGGGCGGCGACTGCGCCGGGACGACCACCACCTGCACCCTCGCCGGCACCGCCGACTACTCGGTCTCGGCCACCTTCAAGAGCCAGCCGCTCCCGCCGACCACGGTCGGCCGCGTGTACGGCTATGTGAAGGACGGCACCGCCGGCGCCGCGGGCGTCAAGGTGACCCTCGGCTCGCTCTCCGCCACGACCAACGCCAACGGCGCCTATGTCTTCGAGATCGCGCCGGGCAGCTACACCCTGCAGACCGTCGCGAACACGCAGTACGCGGCCGCGGCTGGCGTCGCCGTGACCGTCCCGGTCCCGGACGGCGTGGCCGATCCCGCCGGCTCCTGCTTCCTCGGCGGCGCGAAGCAGGGCTACTGGGTTCCGACCGCTGGCCAGATGGGCGCGGGCTGCCTCGTGCGGCAGACCGACATCGCGGTCGCGCGCGCGAGCACCTACGTCGCGCCGGTCGCTCCCCCGACCGTCACGGTCAGCCCGACGGGCGTGGTCGGCTTCGGCGCGACCGTCACCGTCGGCTGCGGCGTGGGCGGCACGGTGACCGTCACCGGCCCCGGCTCGCCCTCCGTCTCCGTCCCCGACGCGAACGGCAACTCCACCTTCACGACGGTCACCCTCGGCGACGCGAGCGTCACCGCCGTGCTCGCCCCCACCACCGAGGGCCGCCCCGGCATCGTCTCGATCAACCAGACGCAGGCGGGGTCGCTCGCCTACACCGCGAAGTGCGCGCTGAACGGCGCGACCACCTCGGTGAAGATCCCGATGGTCGCGGCGGTGAACGCCAACGTCGCCACAGCGCTCCGCGGCGAGCCGTTCAAGATGGCCTCCTACAAGGGCGCCGCGAACGGCCTCCCCGGCGTCACCGGCCCGCTGTGGGCGGCTGGTGCCGACACCAAGAACGCCAACATGTACCCGCCGGGCACGAACCCCGACGGCAGCACCTGGCGCGCGCACAACGCCGTCCAGATCCCGCCCAACGTCGTCGTCGTCCTCGACGGCCCCGCCGGCGCGAACTTCAAGTTCTGCACCGGGGCGTCCGACATCTACAGCGGCACCTGCGGCACCAACACCGACAGCACGAACGCCAACGCGCAGCTCACCGCGCACCCCGGCTGGGTGTTCGCCAACTGGACGGTCGGCAAGACGCTCTACCTTACGAGCGACCAGATCGCCGCCACCATGACGCCGAACATCCCGGTGAAGCCGCAGATCTGGGGTAGCTGGGATCAGCGCGGCCAGAAGGACAGCGCGGGCAACCCCATCGAGAGCTGCGCCGGCTGCCACATCGCGCCCGGTGAGCCGGTCGCCTACGACAAGACGGTGTGCCCGAATACTCCGAACGACGGCGTGACGCCGTGCTACGAGCTCGGCCCCACCGAGCCGACCACCGGCTGGCTGGAGAGCAAGCACTCGAAGGCCATCGTCGATGGCGCGTCGAACACGCACTTCACGCTCCAGGCGTGCGGCAGCTGCCACACGACCGGCTACGACACGAATCTGCCGGTGGGCAACAAGGGCTTCTCCGACGCGCTCGGCACGTACACCAACGACTTCCTCTTCGAAGGCAGCGACTCGACGCTCTTCCTGGCCGACCTGGCCGCGAAGAACGCCCCCGCCGCCGCGCTCGTCAACGTCCAGTGCACGAGCTGCCACGGCCCGACGCCGAACAGCCCGAACCACACCGCGTCCATGAGCTCCAGGATCTGCGGCACGTGCCACAACGGCCACGACCCGCAGTTCGAGCAGTGGGCGTCGACGGCGGGCACCACGGCCGCCCCGCTGCACGGCCACGCCAACCTGACGGACGCGCAGAACGAGGGCCCGCTGCACGGCCGCGACCAGACGCACTGCGGCCGGTGCCACTTCGCCCAGGGCTACATGATGTACTCGCAGGCGATCGTGAGCGGTAACCCGGACAAGCTCGGCAACGCCGCGCCCGTCGGGGCCCCGACGACCGCTCTCGTCACCCCGCTGCTGTGCGCCCCGGGGACGACGGACGGCACCAAGGACGCCTGCCCGACGGCTCAGACGACGGGCCTCGTGACGGCGCAGAACATCGACGCCATCACGTGCCAGACCTGCCACGATCCGCACTCGCTCGAGGTCCGCATCAAGCCGGCCGACACCGCGAACGGCATGCTCCTCGCCGGTGGCTTCAAGATTTACAACGCCGGGTCGGGCGCGCTGTGCGCGAGCTGCCACAACTCCCGCAACGGCATCGTCGGCGCGAAGTCCCCGATCTCCGACAAGGGGACCGTCGCCGTGGCTGGCACGCCGATGCAGCACAACGACGCGACGCCGCTCACGTCCGCCAACTTCACCATGACTGGCCCGCACTCGGCGGCCCAGGCCGACGTGTACTTCGCGGGGAACGGGTACCTGCTCTGCAACAGCGGCTCGGCCTCGGGCGCTTGCCCCATGCCGACCACGCCGAATCCGCACCAGAACCCGACCTACTTCGCGGACACCTGCGCGGAGTGCCACGTGAAGCGGCTCAGCACCGCTACGAAGGGCACGCCCTCGAACCACACCTTCAACGTGGACGAGGGCACCTGCGCCGGTTGCCACGGCACGGGCACGGCGTACATCGCGTCGCGTGAGATCGTGATGAACCGCATGCTGCCGCAGTACCTGACGAGCCTGGCGAACGTGCTCAAGGGTGCGGGCATCACGGTGGTGAACGGCAAGCTCGGCGCGGCCACCACCGCCGCGGACTACACCCCGGCCGCTGGCGTGACCATCTCCAAGGTCGTCGTCAGCGGTGACCGTCCGCTGACCCTCGACTTCACGTTCTCGAACGGCGACGTCGTCGCGGGCTGCAACATCGACAAGATCATGTCCGGCAGCACCCCGGTGTTGTACACGGTGTCCGGGACGGACAAGGTCTACGGCAAGGTCGCCAAGTCGATGTACGACTACGCGCTCCTCGAGAACGACAACTCGAAGGGCGTCCACAACATCCCGTTCGTCGACGCGATGCTGAGCGCGATGGTGAACAACCTCGACTCGCCGGGGCTGCCGAAGTAGTCCCGACGTAGATCGAAGCAGCTCGAGGCCCGCCAGCGTCCGCGCTGGCGGGCCTCTCCATTTCCAGGGTGCTCTTTCGCCCGACCCAGAGTACTTGCCGAACGCCGACCCAGAGTAGTTAGGCGAACAGAGAGTATCGGTTCGTTCAGGCCTGACCCAGAGTAGCGGCAGAAACGAAAGGTACCGTCCTTCCGCCACGCGGCGCGCGCCCCCCCCTCGGAGGACAGCGCGTGCCCATTCGGTGCCGGAATTACCGCTGGCGGGCCGGCGCGCCCAGGAGCGGGGCGCAAAAGGGCCCGGCTCGCTTGAGCGCGGGCCTCACCGGACAAGGTCAGCGAACGATCCGACGCCACGTGCGCCGTACCGTAGCAAGCTGCTGAACGTGGGCGGCGGCCTCGTCAGGCAGGCGCGCAGGCAACGCCGTGCGCGATGCGCAAGAGGTACGTGCCCGGCGGGAAGAGCGCGTCGCGCTGGCCGGCGCGCCTCGCGCGCCTTGCCGCTCGATAACGTTCCACGAACTCGAGGAGCCGCGCGAGCGTCTCGACCCGTTTCCATTTGTCCCGCGAGGCGACCCGCGGGTTGAGCTGACGGCGAGGTTCACCAGTGGCGGGCTGGGCCAGTGGATTCTGCGAGAGGACCCGCGCCCGTCCGAGAAAGCCGCGGCCGCGGCGCTCGACCGCGCTGCCGGCGCGAGCCTCCGCGGCGACGAGCGCCCCGGTGACCTGGTCGCGGAACGCGACGGGTGACTCGAACCCCTCGGGTGCCACGAGCTGGAGCTCGGCGGTTGGCGGCATGCTCCCGTCATCGCGAAAGAACGCGGCTGGCCGCACGGCATGCAGGCTCGCGCCGCCGATGAGCGCCGGAGCGGACCAGAGCCCCGGCCAATCGCGGGCGCGGCGGACGAGCCCAGCGGCGACCGGATTGGCCAGCACATAGGCGGTCTTGTCGACGATGTCCGCGGGCGAGGCGAGCGCGACGGCGCTGTAGCTCGATGGCGCCCAGAAGGACTCCCATCTGCCAAGCGTGGCGTTGATGGCGCGCGCGACGAGCGAGTCGAGATATTGCTCGAAGGCCGGCAGGCGTGCCGAGGGGTCGGTGAGGACGAGGTGGAAGTGGTTGGAGAGCACGCAGAACGCGTGAATCTTCATCCCGAACCGGCGGGTGGCGACCGCTAGGACGTAGAGGAAGATGGCGTTCGTAGTCTTCGAGGGGCGGAGGAGGAACTGCCGCTGAGAGCAGCGGCGCGTGACGAGGTAGGTGGTGCCGGGGAGGACTTGCCGGGGCGCCTTCATGAGGCGGGGCAAGGCAACGCATGTGCCGCCCGAAAACCCCTGGTCCGCGTGCACGCGCCGCTGCAGCGGCCGTCTGCACCGCGGACCCACCGGCCGCAGCGCGGTACTCTGGGTGCGGTCGAGGCGCTAGGGTTTGCGGCCGGCGCGGGGGGCGGGGCGCCAGCCGGCGTTCCGCTTCCACGGCACCCCCCGCGTCACGAGCCGCTTGCCGGGCTTGAGCCGCCCGGTGCGGCGCAGCGCCTCCTCCACCAGCGGCCGCAGCTCGGGGTCGCCCCAGCGCAGGAGCGCCTTCTGCATCTTCTTCTCGTGCAGGTCGCGCACCACGTGCACCGGCTTCATCGTGAGCGGGTGGTAGCCCGACCAGTGCATGTCGGAGGCGAGGGTCATGGGGGTGGGGGTGAAGTCCTGCACCTGCTGCGGCCGCCAGCCATTCTTCTCCAGGTACTCGTACAGCTTCACCCCGTCCTCCAGCGTGCACCCTGGGTGCGAGGAGATGAAGTACGGCACGAGGTACTGCTCCTTCCCGGCCTCCTTCGTGTACCGCTGGAACTCGCCGCGGAAGCGCTCGAACTCCTCGATCCCGGGCTTCTTCATGATCTGGAGGACGTCGGGCGCGGCGTGCTCGGGCGCGACCTTGAGCTGGCCGGAGACGTGGTGGGCGATGAGCTCCTTCAGGTACTCCTGACCGTGCTCCGCGTCGTGGTGCGCGAGGTCGTAGCGCAGGCCCGAGCCGACGAAGACGTGCTTCACGCCCTTCACCTGGCGCGCCTTGCGGTACAGCTGCACCAGGGGGGCGTGGTCGGTCTTCCAGAACTTGCAGATCTTCGGGTACACGCAGGAGAGTCGCCGGCAGACGGCGTGCGCCTCCTCGGACGAGCAGTACATCTGCCACATGTTGGCGGTGGCGCCGCCGAGGTCGGTGATCGTGCCGCGGAAGTCGGGCCGCGCCGCCATCTCCCGCATCTCGCGCAGCACCGACCCCTCGGAGCGGCTCGTCACCTCGCGCCCCTGGTGCTCGGTGATGCAGCAGAAGGAGCACCCGGCGCTGCAGCCGCGCAGGATCTGGATCGACCAGCGGATCTGCTCCAGCGCCGGGATGTGCGCGCCGCCGTAGGACGGGTGCGCGTCGCGGGCGAAGGGCAGCTCGGCGATCCGGTCGAGCTCCTCGGTGGTGAGCGTCGCCGCCGGCGGGTTCACCACCACCGTCCGGGCCGCCGCGCCCGTCCCGTGACGCTGGGTGAGGGTCCGCGCGTTCGCCCCGTTGTGCTCGAGGTGGTAGAGCCGCGAGAAGTCCGCGAAGGCGCGCTTGTCCTTCGCCACCTCCTCGAAGGCCGGCAGCGCCAGCACCCCCCGCTCGCGCGCCTCGAGGCCGGCCAGCGCCAGGTCCTTCGGGACGAGCGCGGTGCCGGCCACGTCGGTGAGGCCGCACGGGTCCTCCCCCGCCGCCAGCCGGCGCGCGATCTCGAGGATGGGCCGCTCCCCCTGGCCGTAGACGACGAGGTCCACCTGGCTCGCGGCGGCGAGCGACGGCAGCACGCGGTCGTCCCAGTAGTCGTAGTGCGCGAGCCGCCGGAGCGACGCCTCGACCCCGCCCGCCACCAGGCAGCACGCGTCGCCGAACGCCTGGCGCGCCAGCCGGGCGTAGACGGCGGTGGCGCGATCCGGCCGCCGCCCCGCGGCCCCGCCCGGCGTGTAGGCGTCGTCGGAGCGGCGCCGCTTGTGGGCGGTGTAGTGGTTCACCATCGAGTCCATCGCGCCCGAGGTGATCCCCGCGAAGAGCCGCGGCCGGCCCAGCCGCGCGATGTCGGCGGTCGACCGCCAGTCCGGCTGCGCCACCACCCCCACCCTCAGCCCCTGCGCCTCCAGGACGCGGCCGATCACCGCCGTCCCGAAGCTCGGGTGGTCCACGTACGCGTCGCCCGACACGAGGAGCACGTCCAGCTCCTCCCAGCCGCGCGCGCGCATCTCCTCCCGCGTCGTGGGGAGGAAGCGGGCGGCTGGTGGTGTGCTCGCGGTCGGTCGGTGGCTCACGGCGGATTCCTTACATGCTGGCGGCGCGTCGGGGGATCAACAGGCGAGGCGGGCGTTTCGCGCCGCCGCTCCGGGCGGGGTATCATCGGGAGCGGCCGCCGTCGCTGCCCTTTTCGCCTTCTCCTCGCCTCCCGGTCCAGTCCCCCATGTCCGATCCCGTGAACCCCGCCAACGAGCCCGCCCCGCTCGCGGAGGCGCAACCGTCGCCCGGCTTCGACGTGAACGCCGCCGCGGCCGGCGTCCGCGCCGAGCTCGAGCCCGCAGCTCCGGCGCTCGCGGGGCCGTGGTCCGCGGCGGACTACGGTTGGGATCCGGCCGACGCGAACGCCGTGGCGTGGGCCGCCTATTACTCCGAGCAGGGGATCGACCCGGCCGCGCTCGCGGCCCAGCAGGCGGCCGAGCCGGCCGCCGCGGAGCCAGCCGCCGAGGCCCCCGCGGCGGAGGCTGCGGTCGACGGCGCGCCCCTCGCGCCGGAGCCGGAGCCCGAGCCGGTACCCGCGCCGGAGCTCGACCTGGCGGCGGCGCCGGAGCCCGAGCGCACCGCCATCACCGAGCCCGCCCTCGCCGCGCCCCCGTTCGCGCTCGATCTCGAGCTGGGCGAGGCGACGGCGCCCGCCCAGCCGGCGCCCGCGCAGGCGAATCCGTTCACGTTCGACGACGCCCCGCTCGACGACCTGGCGTTCGGGCCCGTCTCGGCGGGCGACGAGCCCGCCCCCGGCGCGGTCCCGGTCGATCTCACGCCAGGCGTGGTGGACGGCGGCAGCGCCATCTGGGAGCTCCTGCCGGCCGATCCCCCGCCCGCCGCCGTCGAGCCGGCGCCGCCGCCCGAGTCCCCCGCCGTCTGGTCCGGCGACGAGCGCGGCCGCCTCGACGACTTCCAGCTCGCCAGCGGGGGGTCCTTCGACGAGCCGACCGCGCCCATCGGCGATCTGGCGGCCGCGCCCGAGTCCGCCGCCGCGGACGCCCTCGACGACCTCTCCCGGGCGCTGCCCGCGCTCGACCTGGAGGCGCCGGGCGACGCGCCGGCCGCGGCCCCCCCGCCGCCGGCGAGCGCCGCGGCGGACCCGCTCCCGTTGCCCGCCCTCGACCTGAGCGCGCCGTCCCCCGAGCCCGAGCTCGCCATCGACCTCGGCTTCGTGGAGGACGAGCCGCCTGCGCCCGCGCCGGCCGCCGCCGCCCCGCCCGCCGAGCCCCTGCCCTTCGATCTGGACCTGGAGGCGCCCGAGGCCGCGCCGGTCGCCGCCGCGCCTACCGCCGCCCCGGAGCCGGCGCTCGAGCTCGACCTCTCCTGGGCGGAGCACGCCGTGCCGCTCGGCGACGACGGCGTCGACCTCACGAGCTTCGACGCCGCGCCTCAGTCCGAGCGGCCGCCGGACGGCACCGCGATGTGGGGGCTCCCCACCCGCCCGTCGTCTGCCGCCGCTCCGGCCTCCTTCGCGCCGCCCGGCGAGCTCCTCGGCGACGCCGCCCCGCTCCCCACGCCTCAGGCTACGCCGCCGGACCTCGGCGACCTCGGAGAGCCGCTCGACGGTGCGCTCTTCCTGGAGCCGGTCCAGGAGCCGGCCGCCGAGCCGGCCAGCGCGCCGGCGCCCGACCCGTGGGACCTCGCCGCCCCGCCCGCCGCGCCGCTCGACCTCGTGCCGGAGTCGGGTGCCGGCCCCTTCGACCTCGGCGCGCCCGAGGAGCCGCCGGCGCCACCGCCGGGTGAGGCCATCCTGGAGGTCGGCGAGGAGGTGGTCGAGATCCCCGCCGACGAGCCCGCGCCGCCCGCGCCGCCCGCGGCTGCGGCCGTCGCGTTCGAGCCGCTCGACTTCTTCGCGCCGGCTCCCGCGATCGCCGCCGTCGCCCCCGCGCCCGCCGCGCCCGTGGCTGCCGCCCCGCCGGCTGCGCCCGCGCCCATCCCGGCCGTACCCCAGGCCGAGGCCGCGCCGCTCGCGGGCGCGGAGCTCTTCGAGCCTGCCGCCGAGGAGCCGGCCGCCGCCCCGCCGCCCCCCGCTCCCCCCGCCGCCCCGGCGGCGCCGACGTGCTTCATCGCCGGCGCGCACCGGGTGGTCGTCCACACCTCCGACGGCCAGGTGAAGCGCGGGACCCTGCGCGACGCCGCGCTCGACGGCCCGCAGCTCGAGCTCCTCTCGCAGCCGGGCGGCGCCTCCGAGCCCCTGCCCGCGGAGCGGGTGAAGGCCATCTTCTTCATGCTGGGGACCGGCGAGCCGCCGCCCGCGCCCGAGGGGAAGAAGGTGCGCGTCACCTTCCGCGACGGGCGCCAGGTGGCCGGCTTCAGCCCCGACTACGCGCCGGAGCGCGTCGGCTTCTTCATGGTGCCGGCCGACACCCGCACGCACACCGCGCGGATCTGGGTCTACCGCGCATCCGTACGCCAGGTGACGGTGTCGTAGAGCGGGGCTCCGCCCCTCCCTCGCCGCGCGGGGCCCCCTCCCACCAGCGCCGCCTCAATTCATCCAGCGGGGCGGGTCTTCCTTCTTGATGACCTTGAGGTGGCTCGCGCGCGCGCGGCGGCGGGCCCGGCGCTCGTACTGCTTGATGCGGAGCGTCTGCCAGAAGCCGCGCAGGGACCAGCCGCGCGCGTAGGCCAGCATCCCGAGCTGCGCCGCCAGGTGCGGCACGTACGCGTGGAGCCGCCCGAAGACGCCGTACAGGAGCGTGCCGCCGAGCGTGAGCCAGAGGAGCGCGCGGCCCGAGATGGGCAGCGCCATCATGAAGAGGATCTGCCGCTCCGGGAAGAGCATGGCCCAGGCGATGATGAGCGCCGAGAGCACCGGCCACGAGCCGGTCCAGCCGGAGACGTACACGGCCGGCCAGGCGAACCGCCCGACGAGGCAGGTGACCGCGCCCGCCAGCACCGCGAACCCGAAGAACGTGACGACGAACCGGCGCGCGCCCCACGCGTAGCAGAGGTCCTTGCCGAACCAGTAGAGGGTCAGCGCGCCGAAGAGGAGCGAGAGCGGGTCGGTCTCGAAGAAGACCCAGGTGACGAGCCGCCACAGCTGGCCCTGCCACACGAGCGCCGGGACCAGCGCCGCCGCGTCCACGAAGCCCACGCCGCGGCCCAGCGCGCCGAGCAGGCTCGCCACCACGATGGCGCTGATGAGCGCGCCGACGGTCGACGGGACGCGCCCGCCGAAGGTGAAGACGTCGCCGATGGAGTTCCGCGCGCCGCGCATGCGAGGTCGCACCAAGATAAGGGCTCACCGGGGGCTGCGCCACGGCTCGCCCGGGAGCGCTCGCCCCGCCGCCCGGCCCGCGGGCCGCGGCCTCAGCGCGCGCGCTCCCGGTAGAAGAAGGTGAAGCTCAGGCAGTGGAACTCCTTGTCGGAGCTCTGCGTCACGACCTTGTCCACGATCTCGAGCTGCGCGTTCTCGCGCAGCCACTGGGTGATGCGCTCCGAGAGCGCCTCGCGGTCGCGGGCGAGCGTGGTGGAGAAGACCTTGACGCCGGTGAAGCTCGGGATGGGCCGTTCCACGCGACCACGGTAGCGGGCCGGGCGCCGCCCCGCAAGGAAGTCGCCGCGGCTAGAGCGCCTCGACGATCACGGCGATGCCCTGCCCGCCGCCGATGCACGCCCCCCCGAGCCCGTAGCGCGCGCCGCGCCGGCGCAGCTCGTACAGGAGGTGCATCGTGATGCGGGCGCCGCTCGCCGCGAGCGGGTGACCCACCGCGATGGCGCCGCCGTCGACGTTGGTCTGGTCGCGCGGGAGCCCCAGCTCCTGCTCCACCGCCAGGTACTGCGGCGCGAAGGCCTCGTTCACCTCGAACAGGTCGAAGTCGGAGAGCTTCGCCTGGGCGCGCTCGAGCGCGTTCTTGAACGCCGCCACCGGGCCGATGCCCATGATGGTCGGGTCGACCCCCGCGAACCCCCAGTTGAGCAGGCGCCCCAGCGGCCGGATCCCGTGCGCGTCGGCGAAGGCGCGGGTCGAGAGCAGGAGCGCCCCGGCGCCGTCGGAGACGCCGCTCGCCGCGCCCGCGTGGATGACCCCGTCCTTCTTGAACACCTTGGGGAGCTTCCGCAGCGACTCGACGGTGGTGTCGGGGCGCGGGTGCTCGTCGCGCGCGAACTTCACCGGGCCCTTCCGCGTGGGGAGCTCGATCGGCGCGAGCTCCTCGGCGAGGCGCCCCGCCTCCTGCGCCGCCGCGAAGCGCCGCTGCGAGAGCACGCTGTAGGCGTCCACCTCGTCCTGGCCGATCCGGTACTGCTCGGCGAGCTTCTCGGCGGTGAGCGCCATCGGCATGCCCGCCCAGCTGTCGGTGAGGGCCGACCAGAGCATGTCCTCGAGCGGGGGAGGCTTGCCCAGGGGGAAGCCCCACCGCGTCCCGCGCAGGACGAGCGGCGCCTGGCTCATGGACTCCGTGCCGCCGGCGAGGACGAGCTCCGCCTCCCCGCCGGCGAGGAGCCGCGCCCCCTGCACCACCGCCTCGAAGCCTGAGCCGCACAGGCGGTTCACGGTGAGCGCAGGCGTCGAGACCGGCGCGCCGGCGCGGAGCCCGACGTGGCGGGCGAGGTAGATGGCGTCGGAGGAGGTCTGCGCCACGTTCCCGAACACCACGTGGTCGACCCGCTCGGGCGAGACGCCGGCCTGCGCCAGCGCCGCCTGGGCGGCGTGCACCCCGAGGTCGGTGGCGGAGAGGTCCTTGAGCGAGCCGCCGTAAGTCCCGAAAGGGGTCCTGCGGGCGGCGAGGAAGACGACGTCGTGGGGGGTGGCGGCGCGCATGAGGCTCCTCCTCCGCGGCGGGGGACGCGAGCGGCCGCGGGGCAGAGGGCTATCTAGCGCCGTGCAGGAGGAGGTTCACGGCCGACGCGAGCAGCACGAGCGCGAAGGCCGCGATCCCGAACGGGAGCGCGGCGCCGCGCCGGAGCTCGCGCCGGCCCTCGCCGGCGTACCAGGCGCGGGCGGCGGCGAGGCGGGCGCCGAGGTCGAGCGCCACCGCCGGCGTCCCGTGCCGGGCGGCGAAGCGCTCCACCGCGATCTCGTGCGCGGCCAGCTGCGCCTCCGGCGCCGCGCCCACCACCGCGCCCGCCTGGGCCCGCGCGCTCGCGACCGCCCGGCGCGGGTGGTTGGCGGTGAGTACGTACGCACCGTCGGGGAAGGGCGTGTAGAAGACGAGCCGCGGCGCGTCCGCCTCGCCCCGCTCCTGCCAGACGTCGGCGAAGGTGCCGCGCGAGGCGTCGGCGTAGGCGTCCACCTCGCGCGCGACGGCGCCGAGCGGGGCGCGCTCGTGAAGGAGCCCCAGGGGCACGAAGCCGAGCCGCTCCAGCTCGGCCCCGAGCCGCAGGCGGGGCGCGGAGCGGGGCGGCTCGCCCGGCTCGCCCGTGACCCGCACCGCCGGGGCGACGAAGACGAGCGCCCGCCGCGCGTAGCGGAGCGCCTGGACCACCGCGAAGAGCGCGACGAGGAGGTTGAAGGTGCGCATGCGGGCGGGAGGCCGCGCGGCCGGGGCGGGGCTCCGCCCCGGAGCCTACTTCGCCATCGCGTCGTCCGCGACGTCGGCGGCGCTCTTCTTCTTCCCGAGGATGCGCGCCAGCACGATCCCGATCTCGTAGAAGAGGATCATCGGCACCGCCATGAGCGCCAGGTTGAACGGGTCGCCGGTGGGGGTGATGATCGCGGCCAGGGTCACGTTCGCCACGATGGCGTGGCGCCGGTACTTGGCGAGGAAGTCGGCCGAGACGAGCCCGATCATCGACAGGAACGCGATGATGACCGGGACCTCGAAGATGATGCCGAAGCCGAGCAGCATGGCGAGCACCAGCGAGAGCTGCTCGGTCATGGTGAGGATGGGCTTCATGTCCTCGCCCGCGATCGCCGCCAGCGCGGGGAAGGCGTACGGCATGACGAGGAAGTAGCAGAAGGCGGCGCCGCCGTAGAACAGGAGCGTGGCCGAGGCGAGGAACGGGAAGACGATCTTCCGCTCCTTCTTGTAGAGGCCGGGCGCGATGAACTGCCAGAACTGGTACAGGACGTACGGCGCCGCCGCGAAGATGCCGCCGTAGAGCGCCACCTTCAGGTACACCATGAAGGGCTCGATGTAGCCCGTGTAGTGCAGGTACTGCTGCCCCTCGGGCAGCGACTTCAGCACCGGCTGCATCACCCAGCGGAAGATGCGCTCGCAGAAGGAGCCGACGAGCGCCATGCCGACGGCGACGCCGAGCAGCGCCCGGATGAGCCGCTTGCGCAGCTCCTGCAGGTGCTCGAAGAAGCTCAGCCTGACCTCGCTCTCCGGCTCCGCCGGCTTCTCGGGCGGCGGGAGCGACTTCGTGGCGGGCTCGGTCATGACGCCTTCGGCGCGGCCTCCGCCACCGGGGCGGCGGCCTCGACCGGGGGCGCGGCCGGGGCGGGTGCGGCCGGCTTCGGCTCGGCCAGGGCCAGCTCGAGGCCGGGCACGTTCTGGGCAGTCGCGGCCGGGACCTCACCCTGCGCCTGGGCCGGGACCCCGCCCGCCGGCACCGCGGGCGGCGCCTCACCCTCCGCCGGCGGCCGCGGCGGCTCCACCAGCGTGGGCTTGGGGGGCTTGGTCGGGTCGGCGGCGTAGAGCTCGGTCTCGAACTGCTGCTTCAGGTCGTCGGTCGCCTTGCGGAACTCGCGCAGGCCCTTCCCGAGCTGCTTGGCGGCGTCGGGGAGCTTCTGGGGTCCGAGCAGGATGAGGGCGAGCACCAGGATGATGACGACTTCGCCCATGCCGAGGCCGAACATGCGCTGGATATAACACGCGCCGGCCCGCCTTTGTGCCGGCGGGCGCCCCCCCTCTGACGTTGCGTCCGTTCCGGCGCACCCGTAACGTGCTCTGGTGGCCTACTGGCTGCTCAAGACCGAGCCGGACGACTACGCGTTCGAGGACCTCGTGCGCGAGGGGACGACCGCCTGGTCGGGCGTCCGCAACGCGCAGGCCCAGGCCAGCCTCCGGGCGATGCAGCCGGGGGATCGGGCCGTCATCTACCACTCCGGCGAGCGCCGCGCGGTCGGCGTCGCCGAGGTGGTGAAGCCGGCCTACCCCGACCCCGGCGCCCGCGGCGAGCCGCTCGTGTGCGTGGATCTGCGCGCCGCCGAGCCGCTGCCGGCGCCGGTGCCGCTCGAGGCGCTCAAGCTCGAGCCCGCCTTCGCCGGCTCGGCGCTGCTCCGCCAGGGGCGGCTGTCGGTGGTGCCGCTCTCGCCGGCCGAGTGGCAGGACCTGGTCGAGCTCTCCGGCATCATCGCGCGGACGGGCGGGCTGCGGCGCAAGGAGCGGTTCTGATCGCGGCGGCGTGAGGTGGGGCTCGTGCTGCGCGCTCCGGTCGCCGCGGCGCTGGTCGCCGCTGCCTTCCCCGCCTGGCCCGAGGAGGCGCCGCCGCTCGCGGTCGACGTGCCGGTCACCGCCGCCGTGACCGGCGCGGGGCTGGCCCTGTGGGGCGCGATGGAGCTGGCGAAGGGGGAGCTCACCCCGAGCTCCTGCCGCTGGTGCACGCCCCCCGCGCTCGACCGCCGCGTGCGCGCGGCGGTGGTCTGGCCGGATCGGCGCGCGGCCGCGCTCCTCTCGGACGTCCTCGAGTTCGCGCTCCCGGCCTCGCTGGCCGGCGCGGACTTCTTCTCCGCGGGGCGGGACCTGCGCCGCGCCTCCGAGGACGTGCTCGTCGCGATGGAGGCGGTCGCGCTCGCCGCCGCCGCCACCCAGCTCGCGAAGAGCGCCGTCGCCCGGAGGCGGCCCGCGACCTGGGCGACCGGAGTGCGCACCGGTCCCGAGGACGACCGCGCGTTCTTCTCGGGGCACGCCGCCACCGCCTTCGCCGCGGCGGCGGCGTTCGGCACCGTGGCGCGGATGCGGGGCTACCCGGCGTGGCCGGCGGTCTACGCGGTCGGCTTCGGCGTCGCGGCCACCGTCGGCTACCTCCGCATGGCGGCGGACGAGCACTGGCTCACCGACGTCGTGGCCTCCGCCGCCGTGGGCACCGCGCTGGGGATGGCGGTCCCGCTCCTGCTCCACCGCAGCCCGCGGGAGGGGTCGTGGACGCTGGCGCCGCTGGCGGGCGGGGCGGCGGGGGTCCGGTGGGTGCTCCGGCTCTGACCGGCGGTCCCGCGGATCACATCTTGAAGCGCTTCACCTCGCCGCGCAGCACGTCCGCCTGCCGCGCCAGGTCGATGATCGACGCCTCGAGGTCCTTCACCGAGTAGGTCTGCGCCTCGGCCACCTGCTTGATCTGGTCGACCGCCCCCATGACCAGCTCCGAGCCCTTGGTCTGGTCCTTCTGGGCCCGGTTGAGGTGGTTCACCATCTCGCTGATCGACTCGATGGCCTTCGTGATCTGCTTCGAGCCGCGCGCCTGCTCCTGGCTGGAGCGCTCGACGTGCTTGGTGATGACCTTCATCTTCTCCGCGCTCTTCATGATCTGCTCGGAGCCGCGCGCCTGCTCCGAGGTGGCGGTGGCGATCTGCTGCACCGTCTCGGCGATCCGGTTGATGGCCATCGTCACCTGCTTCGAGCCGCGCGCCTGCTCGATGGTGGCGCGGGCGATGGCCTTCACCATCTGCGTCGACTTCACGCTCGAGGCCTGGATCTTCTTGAGCGCGCTCTCCGCCTCCTGCCCCAGGCGCACGCCCTCCTCGACGTTCTTCACGCCGCGGTCCATGGCGGAGACGGCGTTGGCGCTCTCGTCCTGCACCGAGCGGATGAGCTCGGAGATCTCCTTGGTGGAGGCGCCGGTGCGCTCGGCCAGGTCCTTGATCTCGTCCGCCACCACCGCGAAGCCCTTGCCGTGCTCGCCCGACTGGGCGGCCAGGATGGCGGCGTTGAGCGCGAGGAGGTTCGTCTGCTCCGCCACCTCGTCGATCACGTTGAGGATGTTGCCGATGGTGCCGATCTTCTTCCCCAGCGAGTCGATGACGACCGCCGCCTCCTTCGAGGACTCCTTGATGCGCGCGATGCCGGCCAGGGTGCGGCCGAGCGACTCGGTCCCGAGCTCGGCGTCCTTCATGGCCTGCTCGGAGAGCTTGGCGGTCTCGTTGGCGTTCGACTCGACCTGGCTGATGGAGACGTCCATCTCGTTCATGGACGAGCTCGTCTCCTCGGCGGTGGCGGAGAGGTCCTCGACGTTCTTCGCCACCTCCTTGATCGAGTAGGTCATCTGCTCGATGGCGGCGGTGGTCTCCTCGACGCTGGCGGCCAGCGCCTGGATGTTCTCCGCCACCTCGTTGTTGGTGGCGGCCATCTCCAGGATGGAGGAGGAGGACTCGTCCGCCGACTGCGCCAGCACCTCCACGTTGTCGGCGATGCCCTTGAGCGACGAGATCATCTCGCCCATCGAGGCGCCGGTCTCGGCCACGCGGGCGGAGACGGTGCCGGTGCCCTCCGCCACCTGGGCGCCGGTCCGGGCGATGCGCTCGATCACCTGCCCCACGCCCTCCGAGACGCCGCGCACGCGGGAGAGGGTGGTGGTGAGGTTCTCGCCGATGAGGTTCAGCGATCCCGCCAGCCGCCCCAGCTCGTCGTCGGAGAGCTGCTCGGCGCGCGCGGCGAGGTCGCACTCGGAGACGCGCCCCGCCACCCGGCTCATCGCGGTGAGCGGCCGCATCACGAGCCGCTGGGTGAGCCACCAGAGGAGCGCGTAGACGAGGAGCGCGCCCGCCAGCAGCACCGCCAGGATGACGAGCTGCACCCGCGCCAGCTGGTCGCCGAGGCGGCCCGTGTCCTGCCCGTACACCACGTACCCCACCACCGGGCCGGCCGCGCCGGCGGCGGCGGCGGTCCGGGGCCCCGCCTTCCCCTCGCTGCGCACCGGCACGAAGAGCGCGTACACCCCGTCGGCGGAGACCGAGGTCGTCTCGGGGTGGCGCTCCTGCAGCGCCAGCACCGCCTGGATGCGGTCGGCGTAGGCTGGCTTCACCACCCGCGCCGCGACCGAGCGGTCGGCGCGCTCGACGATGAGGTAGGCGTCGCCGCTCTCGTGGAGCGCGCCCTCCACCACCGCCGCCACCAGGTCGTCCGAGCCGGCGGTGAGCGGCGCCGCCACCCAGGTCGCCATCCGGCGCGCGTCGTCCTCGGCGCGGTGGCGCCAGCCGTCCTCGAGCTCGCGGCGGACGACCTGGTTCACCGCGAAGCCGGTCCCGGCCACCATGAGCACCAGCGCGGCCACGAACAGGATGTTGAGCGCGCGCTTCAGGCCGAGCTTGTCGATGAGCTGGAGCATGGTCGCGCGGGCCTCGGGCGCCGGTGTATGGAAAAAGGCTCCCTTTTCAGGGGCTTACGGCGCCAGGCCGACGATACGCGAGCGCCCCCAGGCGATCAAGGAAGCGGCCCCCCGCCGGCGTCCCCTCCCCTCGGGACAGCGCCGAGGCGAGGGCGCCCACCGCTCACTGGCCGAAGAGGTCCTGCACCTCGACCCGCGGCTGGTCGGGCGGGTTCTCGACCGGCTTCGCCTCGAGCTTGAACGGCTCGAGCACGCCGCGTCCGCCCTCGGGCGCGAGCTTGCCGGTGGTGGGGTCGATGCGGACGAGCTCGATGCCGTCCGGCTGCGGGAAGTCGGGCTGCGGCCGGTCGCGCAGCGACGACTCCATGTACGAGAGCCAGATGGGCAGCGCGGCGCGGCCGCCGGTCTCGAAGCGGCCGAGCGGCATCTCGTTGTGGTCGTAGCCGAGCCAGACCCCGGCGAAGAGGTCGTGCGTCATCCCCATGAACCAGGTGTCGAACGAGTCGTTGGTGGTGCCGGTCTTGCCGGCGGCCGGCTTGCCGAGCTTGGCCGCCTGCGCGCCGGTGCCCACCGTCGCCACCTCGTGCAGGAGGGAGACGGTGATGTAGGCGGAGCGGGGGTCCATGACGCGCTCCACCGGCGTCGTCACCTGCGCGGCGGCGGCGGCGAGCCGCGTCGAGAGCGGCACCCACGGGTCGGTGGGGGCGCTGTGGTCCTCGAGCAGCCGCCCGTCGCGGTCGAGCACCCGCTTCACGAAGGTGGAGGGCCGCTTCTCGCCGTAGCGGTCGAGGAGGGCGTAGACGTTGGCGAGGCTCCACAGCGTGGTGCAGGAGGAGCCGATGGCGCTGCCGAGCTCGCGCTTCACCGGCGTCTCGAGGCCGAGCGCCGCCGCCCAGGAGACGAGCTGGTCCACGCCCAGCGCCGCCGCCACCTTCACCGCCGGCAGGTTCATGGAGTGGACGAGCGCGTCGCGCAGCGTCACCTCGCCCTTGAACGAGCCGCCGTAGTTCTCCGGCTTCCACGACACGCCCGCGCTCTCGTCGCGGTAGACCACCGGCGCGTCGGTGAGCAGCGTGGCGGGGGTGTAGTTGAGCTTCTCGATGGCGCCCGAGTAGACGATGGGCTTGAAGGCGGAGCCGGGCTGGCGGCAGGCCTGGAACGCGCGGTTGAACTCGGAGGCGTCGAAGTCGTAGCCGCCCACCATGGCCGAGACGTAGCCGGTGAAGGGCTCGATGGAGACGAGCGCGCCCTGCAGCTTCGGCTCCTGCTCCAGCGCGAACAGGACCTCCGCGTCCGGCACCAGCTTCTGCCGCTCGGGGGGCTCGCGCTTCACGAGCTCCTCCCGCGTCACCCGGCGCACCAGCACCACGTCGCCGGCGTGGAGCGCGGTCGAGGGGCGGGAGATGAGCGCGTCCGGGTAGCTCTGCTCCGGGTTCGGGCGGCGCGCCCAGCGCATCCCGGCGATGGGCAGGAGGCCCTGGGTCGCGCCCACCGACACCCGCGCCAGCGCCGCGCGGTCGTCCACCTCGCCCACCACCCCCACCGCGTAGTCGCCCGGCTCGAGCGCGCCCGCCGGCCACACCTTGGCGAGCCGCGCCCGCAGCGCGTCGCGCTCCTGGCCCTCGACGTGCGCCACCGGCCCCTGGAACCCCTGCCGGTGATCGACCTCCATGAGCCCGGCCAGCATGGCCGCCTGGGCGCCGCGCTGCCGCTCGAGGTCCATCGCCAGCTCGACCCGCAGGCCGTCGTGCAGCACCCGCTGGTCCCCGTACCGGCCGACGATCAGCCGCCGCGCCTGCTCGGCGTAGAAGGGCGCCGTCTCGCGGAAGACGTCGTCGACCGGGTAGACCCTCACCTCGGTCTCCTCCGCCGCCACCCGCTCCTCGGCGGAGATCATGCGCTCCTCGTACATGCGGCGGAGCACGTAGCGGCGGCGCGCCTTGGCGGCGTCCGGGTGCATGAACGGAGAGTACTTGCTCGGCGCCTGCGGCAGGCCGGCCAGGAGCGCCGCCTCGGCCAGCGTGAGGTCCTCCACGTTCTTGCGGAAGTAGTTCTCCGCCGCCGCCTGCACCCCGTAGCTGTGGTGGCCGAGGAAGACGCCGTTCAGGTACAGCCAGAGGATCTCGCGCTTGTCGAAGGCGGCCTCCAGCCGCCGCGCCAGGATGAGCTCGCGCAGCTTGCGCCGCAGGTTGCGCTTCGTGCCCTCCTCGAACCCCTCCGCCGAGACGAGCAGCGACTTCGCCGTCTGCTGGGTGATGGTGGAGCCGCCCTGCACCTTGTGGCGCAGGACGTAGGTGTTCACCGCCGCCCGCAGGGTCCCGAGCCAGTCGACGCCGCCGTGCTCGAAGAAGTTCTTGTCCTCGGAGGCGAGGAGCGCCTCGACCAGCCGCTTCGGGATGCGCTCGTACGGCACCACCTTGCGGCGCTCGTCGAACAGCTCGCCGGCGAGCTGGCCGTCGGCCGACACGAGCTCGGTCACCACCGGCGGGCGGTACTCGGCGAGGGACGGGATGTCGGGCAGCCCGCTCGCGAAGCGGCGGTAGGCGACGAGGCCCACCAGCGCCGCGGCGCCCGCCGCGAGGAGCACCAGCACGAGGAACCCCGCCAGCAGCCGGCCGAGCAGCGAGCGGCGGCGCGCCGGAGGCGCGGGCGGCGGCGGAGGGGGAGCGGGCGCGCCGAGCGGCTGCTCTCTCGGGGCGGGGGCCTTGGGGGGGATCATCTGGGGCACGAATCTAGGCCCGGCTCCGCGCGCGGATCAACGCTCCGCTGCGGCCGCGCCGGGCGGCGGCGCCAGGTTCATCTTCCGCAGCACCGCCAGGAGGTCCTCCGGCACCGGCGCCTCCACCCGCAGCGGGCGCTCCGTCATGGGGTGGGGGATCTCGAGCTTCCAGGCGTGGAGGAACATCCGCTTGAGGCCCCAGCGCGTCTTGGCGAGCCGGTTGAAGGGGAAGTCGCCGTACCGGCCGTCGCCCGCCACCGGGTGGCCGGTGGACTGCAGGTGGCGCCGGATCTGGTGGGTGCGGCCGGTCTCGATGCGCACGCTGAGGAGCGAGGCCTCGCGCATGGACGAGAGCACGCGGTAGCGGGTCAGCGCCTCCTGGAAGTTCACCCCGCGCTGCGCCTTCGAGCGCGAGGTCTGCTCGTGCTCGGAGAGCGGCAGGTCGATGACGCCCTCGGTGCGCGGCAGCTTCCCCTTGGCGAGCGTGAGGTAGGTCTTCCGGACGTCGCCCGAGGTGAAGATCTCGGTGAGCGCCGCCATGCAGCGCCGCGTCTTCGCGACCAGCACCACGCCCGAGGTCTCGCGGTCGAGCCGGTGCGCCGGCGAGGGCTTGAACTCGGTCGAGGGCAGGTTCGCCGGCACCTTCAGGTAGGCGCGCGCCTCCTCCACCAGGGTGGCGCCGGTGATCCCGGTGCCCGGGTGCGCCGCCAGCCCCGACGGCTTGTCCACCGCGAGGAGGTGCTCGTCCTCGTAGAGCACGCGGAAGGTGGGCTTCACCCCGCCGTGCGGCGCGGGGCCCTCCTCGCCGCGCGCGAGGAGCTTCTCCTCGTCGCCGCGCACGACCACCACCTCGCCCTCGGCGAGCACCTGCTCCGCCTTCCCGCGCGCGCCGTTCACGCGGACCTTGCGCGTGCGCAGGAGCTTGAAGATGTGGCTGAGCGGGACGTCCTTCAGGGCGCGGCGCAGGAACTTGTCGAGCCGCTGCCCGGCGGCGTCGGCGCTGACCTTCATCTCGAGCACGGGGGGGGTTGTACTACGGAGGGCGGCGCGCGGGTACGAGGGGGGGCGCGAATGCATTGAGTTCGACCTCGACCCCGACCTCGACCTCGACCCCGACCCCGACCCCGACCCCGACCCCGACCTCGACCCCGACCTCGACCTCGACCCCGACCCGACCCCGACCTCGACCTCGACCTCGACCTCGACGGCTCACGCTGACCCGCGCCATTTCCGCCTCCCCCTTCGGGTGAGGAGGCGGAAATGGCTCAGCATCCAATCGCCGTCGAGGTCGAGGCGCTCGCGTTTCAGTCCCTCGACGTTTACGTCGCTGCTCGCGAGCTTGCGGCGCTGGTGCACGCCGCGAGCATCGCGGACCCCGAATTGCGCGACCAGGCCACCCGGGCCGCGAAGTCCGTGTTTCTCAATCTCTGTGAAGGGCTCCCCAGCGACAGCGGGCCCATGCGCCGCAAGCACTTCGCGCTCGCCAACGGCTCGCTGCACGAGGTGGTCGGCGCCCTCGACCTCGCGCACGCCATCGGCGCGCTGGCGCCCGAACCCCTGCGGCGGGCCCAGGCGCTCGCGGTCCGCGTGAAGCGGATGCTCCGCGCGCTCACCGCACGAGCGGCGTGAGCAGCGCCACCACCCGCGAGGCGAGCCGCCCCACCTCGGCGGCGCTGGCCGCGCTCGCGTCCGATGCGGGAGAGAAGCAACCGGACGAAGCGTGTCGTTCATGGCGTCGGCCCCTTTCACTCACTGGAAGGGGCCGACGCCATGAACGCTCCACGCCCCACCTGCGAGGGCGACCTACCAGAGCAGGCGCAGTGCCAGCCGCAGGCTGGCGCGAGCCTGCTGGGAACCGAGGAGAGCCCGAGCCCAGGCGCCTCCCCGACCTCCTCCCGCTTGCGGGCGACCCCGACCTCGACCTCGACCTCGACCTCGACCCGACCGCGAGCCGCGAGCCGCGAGCCGCGAGCCGCGAGCGCCCTACAGCAGCTCGAGCTGCTCCCGCTCCACCAGCGGCTCGGCGCGGATCCCCTCCTGGCGCAGGGCCGAGGCGAGCTCGCGGGCGTAGCCGTGGACGGTGAGGACGCGGGCCGCGCCGGTGGCCTTGGCGTAGCGCACCAGCGAGGGGAAGTCGGCGTGGTCGGAGAGCGGGAAGGCCGCGTCGGCGCCGCGGAAGCCGCGGCGGCCGTCGACGGCCCAGCCGGTGAGCACCGCCGTCCGCCGGTCCTTGATGCGCAGGATGGGCGAGGTGCGGGCGAGGTGCGGCGGCGCCACCACCACCTCGCCCGCGAGCGGCCCCTCCGGCCCGAGCAGCTCGACGTTGGGCAAGGGCACCCCCTGCGCCTCGTAGACCCGGTTCACCGCGTGGACCACCGGGTGCGCGCGGCAGCGGTACCCGGCTTCGCCCAGGAACTTGAGGACCTCCTGCGCCTTCCCCAGCGCGTAGCCGAGCAGGACCGGGGTCGCGCCCTCCGAGAGCGCGCCGTCCACGAAGCGGCGGATCTCCGCCAGCACCTCGCCCTTGTCCGGGAAGACGTAGCGCGGCAGCCCGAAGGTGGACTCGAGCACGAGCACGTCGCACTCGACCACCTCGGCCGGCTCGGCGGTGAGCGTCGGCTGGAGGCACAGGTCGCCCGAGTAGCCGAGCGCGACGCCGTGGCGCGTCACCCGCAGCTGCGCCGAGCCGAGCACGTGGCCGGCCGGGAAGAGCTCCAGGGTGAGGTCGCCGAGGCCGAACGGCTTGCGGTACCCCACCGACAGCGCGTCGCCCTTCACCTTCGACCCCAGCCGGTGGCGCATGAGCGCCACGGTCGGCGCGGTGGCGATGGTCCGCTCGTGCCGGGCGATGTGGTCGCCGTGGGCGTGGCTGACGAAGGCGCAGGCCGCCTTGCGGTGGGCGTCGAGGAAGAGCCCGCTCTCGGAGACCCGGAGCTGGCCCTGCGAGAGCTCGATCGGCAGGCGCCTCATCGGCGACCTTCTTACCTCGGCGCACCGACAGCGATCACGCCCCCGCGGCGGGGCTCGCCGCGCGGGTGGCCCGCGCCTGCCGCGCGCGCCCCTCGAGCGCGCCCCCCACCTCGCCCGCCACCACCCCCAGCACGATGAGCCCGCCGCCCGTCCAGTCGAGCGGGGCGAGCGGCTCGCCGCCCACGAAGTGCGAGAAGAGCGCCGCGCCCACCGGCTCGAGCGAGAAGATGAGCGCCGCGCGCACCGCGGTGGTGTGGCGCTGCGCCCAGTTCATGACGAAGAAGGCGCCGGCGGTCATGGCGAGGCCGGTGAAGGCGACCGTCCCCCACAGGCCGGGGGTGGGCTCGAGCCGCGCCGGCTCGAGCGCGAAGAGGAGCGGCGCCAAGGCCGCCGTGGTGCCCACCTGCACCAGCGTGAAGAGCGCCAGCGGGTGGCGCGACGACCACTCCGAGATGAAGGTGATCTGGAGGGCGTAGGCGAGCGCGCACCCGGCGGTGAGGAGGTCGCCCGCGCGCACCTCCGAGGAGAGGTCGCCCGCGAAGGGCCGGGTGAGGCAGACGAGCCCGAGCACCGCCAGCACGACGCCCGCCCAGGCGGCCGCGTGCACCGGCCGGCGGAGGAGGAAGCGCGCCAGGAACGGGACGATGAGGACCGAGAGCCCGGTGAGGAAGCCGGAGCGGGCCGGGGTGGTCGAGCGCAGCCCCAGGGTCTGCAGGGCGAAGCCGGCGAACATGACGAGGCCGAGGAGGACCCCCTGTCGCAGGAGCCCCGGCGTCGGCCGATCGCGCCGCACGACCGCCACGAGCGCCACCGCCGCGGCGGCGAGCGCGAAGCGCAGGAGCAGGAACACGCCCGTCGACGCCTGGACGAGCGCGTTCTTGACGAGGAGGAAGGTCGTCCCCCACAGCGCGGTGAGGAGGAGGAGCGCGAGGTCGGCCACGGGCGCTTCATACCCCGCGGGGCCCCGGGCTGTCGCGCGGGTACGAGCCGCGCGCCGCGGTCAGGCCGCCGGCCGGAACCGGTAGACGCCGCCCTCGAGCTCGCGGCGGACCGCCCCGCGCGCCTCCAGGACCTCGAGGTTCGCGATCGACTCCGAGATCACCAGGAAGAGGTCGCCCGGTCGCGCCCAGGGGAAGAGCGCCCGGGTGACCTCGTAGCCGGTGAGCGGCCCCCCGGCCAGCGCCGCCAGGATCTTCCCCTGCCGCTTCTCGTAGAAGCCGGTGAGGCCGTCGATGACGCGCCGGTGGTCCTGGAACGGCGCGCCGTGCCCCGGCAGCACCAGCTCCACCTCCAGCGCGCGCAGCCGGCGGATCGAGTCGAGGTAGGCGACGAGCGGGTGGAAGCGCCCCTCCTCGCCCCCGGGCCCGAGCTCGATGATGGGGTTCGGCGAGACCTTCTCCAGCAGGTGGTCGGCGGCGAAGAAGAGGCCGCGGCGGCGGTCGTACAGGCAGCAGAGCCCGGGCGTGTGGCCGGGCATGTGGAGCACCTCCAGCGTCACGTGCGCGCCCTGGAGGAGCTCGCCCGGCGCGAGCGGCAGCACCTCGTCGATCCGCCGCGCCAGCTTGAACCCCCCGCCCACCTCGGCCGCGATGGCGGCCAGGGTCTCGGCCGGCGCGCCCAGCTTCGCGAGGTACGCGCCGTAGAAGGGCATGAGCTCCTTCCAGCGCGGGCCGCGGGCCGACACCTTGGGGAGGTCGGCGGGGTGGGCGTAGACCGGGATGGCGCGGCCGGCGCGCTCCATGAGCGTCTGCGCCGCGCCGTAGTGGTCGACGTGGCCGTGCGAGAGGACGATCCGGCTCACCTCGGAGAGGCGCCGCCCCAGCCGCGCGAAGCCCTCCTCCACCGCCGCCAGCCCCTCCGGCGAGCCCAGCCCGGAGTCGAACATGAGGAGCCCGCCGCCGGGCTCCTCCACCAGGTAGACGTTGACCGGCCCGCCCGCCTGCGGGAACGGGACCGGGACGGCGATGCGGTGGACGCCGAGCGGCGCGAGGTCGCGCTCCGTCACGAGGCGGCGCTCACTTCGCCGCCTTCACCTTCGCGCGCAGCTCCGGCAGCGCCTTGAAGAGGTCGGCGACCAGCCCGTAGTCGGCGAGCTGGAAGATGGGCGCCTCCGGGTCCTTGTTGACGGCGACGATCACCTTCGAGCCCTTCATGCCGGCGAGGTGCTGGATGGCGCCGGAGATGCCGGCCGCCACGTAGAGCTCGGGCGCGACCACCTTGCCCGTCTGCCCCACCTGCCAGTCGTTCGGCACCCAGCCGGCGTCCACCGCGGCGCGGCTCGCGCCGACCGCCGCGCCCAGCTCGTCGGCGAGCGCCTCGACCTCCTTGAAGTCGCCCTTGGTGCCGCGCCCGCCCGAGACCACCACCCGCGCCTCGGTGAGCTCGGGGCGCGCGCTCTTCACCTCCTCGAAGGAGACGAAGCGGGTGCGGCCGGTCTCGGCCCCGGCGCCGACGGCGGTGACCTGGCCGGGCGCGGCCGCCCGCTCGGCGGCGGGGAACTCGGTGGCGCGGACGGTGAACGCCTTCACCGGCGTCGCCAGCTCCACCTCGGCCAGCACGTTGCCGGCCCACATCGGCCGGCGGAAGGTGACCTGCGCGCCGTCGCCGCCGAAGCCGAGCACCTCGGTCGCCGTGGCCGCGCCGAGCCGCGCCGCCGCGCGCGGCAGGACGTCCTTGCCGAAGGCGGTGGCGGCCGCGCCGACGAAGGTCGCCTGCACCTGCTTCGCCGCCTCGGCGATGACCGGGGCGCAGGCGTCGGCGACACCGTGCTCCAGCGCCGGCCCGTCGGCGACGAGCACGTCGCCGTAGGCCTGGAGCTCCTTCGCCGCCGCGCCGACGCCCTGGCCCAGCACGAGCGCGGTGAGCTTGCCGCCCGTGCGGCGCGCCAGCGCCTGGCCGGCGCCGAGCGCCGCGTAGGTGGCCTTCTTGAGGGTGCCGCCGCGCTGCTCCGCCACGATGAGGACGTTCGCCATGTCGTGATCTCCGTTCGCGCCGCGGCTAGAGGACCTTCGCCTCGTCGTGCAGCTTCGCCCACAGCTCGTTCACGTCCGCCACCTTCACCCCGCCCTGCCGCTTGGGGGGCTCGGAGAGCTTGCGGATCACCACCTTCGGCGCGAGGTCCACGCCCAGCTCGGCCGACGGGAGCTCCTTCACCTCCTTCTTCTTCGCCTTCATGATCCCGGGCAGCGAGGCGAAGCGCGGCTTGTTGAGGCGCAGGTCGGTCGTCACCACCGCCGGCAGCACCACCTCCAGCGTCTCGACGCCGCCGTCCACCTCGCGCACCACCGCGAGCGCCTTCCCGTCGGCGGCGAGGGCGAGGCCGGGCTGCTTCTTCTGCTCCGCCTCGCTCTCCAGGCTGTCGTGCTTGGAGGCGAAGGTGGCCTGTGGCCAGCCGAGCCGCTCGGCCAGGTACTGGCCGGTCTGGTTCTGGTCGTCGTCGATGGACTGCTTGCCCAGGATGACGAGGTCGGGCTTCTCGCGCTCGACCAGCTTCGCCAGCATGGCCGAGACGATCACCGGGTCGAGCGGCCCGTCGTGCCGCACGAGCAGCCCGCGCTCGGCGCCCATGGCCAGCGCGGCGCGGATCTCGGTCATCGCCTTGTCGCCGCCGATCGAGGCCACCACCACCTCGCCGCCGTGCTTCTCCTTGAGGCGCAGCGCCTCCTCGACCGCGATCTCGTCGAAGGGATTCACCTTGTAGTTCACGCCCTCCGTCACGATCCCGGCGCCGTCCGGCCGGACGCGGATCTTCGACTCGGGGTCCTCGACGCGCTTCGCGGTCACCAGGATCTTGAGGGCCATCACGCCTCCGTTGACTCCAGAATCAATCACCCGCGAGCGCAATCTTGCGCAGCGCGGCAGGCGGGCGCAACCGAATCCGGCGCGGGCCGTCCGGCGCCGCCGCCTCGGGCCCGGTCGAGGCCCCGCCGAGGCCGCTACCCCGGGCCGGGCGCCAGCGTCTCCCCGGCCCCCTCGCCGCCTCGCGGCCGCAGGATCGTGGCGCGCAGCGTGCCGGCGGCGATGGGGAGGACCCCCAGGACGAGGAACACGGTGTCGCCGGCGGCGCGCGCCCACTCCAGCCGGTGGAAGAGCCCCTGCATCGCGTAGTCGAGCCGGCGGGCGTGCCAGTAGCCGTGCTGGAGGACGTCCCAGAGCTGGAGCACGCCGGCCGGGAAGAGATCCACCAGCATCATGAGGGCGAGGCCGGCGTTGAGCCCCCAGTAGCCCACGCGCACGAACTTCTCGGTGGTCCGCCAGGCGGCGTCCCCCTGCAGCGCCCGCAGGCAGAACACCAGCACGCCGAGGCCGAGCATGCCGAACACGCCGAACATGGCGCCGTGCCCGTGGTTGGCGGTGAGCACCGTCCCGACCTCGTAGTAGCTCACGATGGGGGTGTTGATGAGGAAGCCGAAGATGCCGGCGCCGATGAAGTTCCAGACGCCCACCGCGATGAAGAAGTAGATGGCCCACTTCTGCTTCGCGGCCAGGTTGTCGGGATCGCTCGACGCTTGCCGGGAAGTGCCCTTGCCGAGCTGGATGAAGCCGGAGGCGTCGAGCGTGAGGAGCGTGAGGGGCACCACCTCGAGCGCCGAGAAGCAGGCGGCGAGGCCCATGTTGAGGGTGCCCTGGCCGGTGAAGTACCAGTGGTGCCCGGTGCCCATGATGCCGCCCACCAGGAAGAGGATGGCGTCGAGGTAGACGAGCCGGGTGGCGGTGCGGGTGCTGACGAGCCCGATGTGCCGGAACATGATCGCGACCAGCACGGTCGCGAAGAGCTCGAAGAAGCCCTCCACCCAGAGGTGGATGATCCAGAAGCGCCAGTTGTCGATGATCGCGAAGTTGGTGCGCGGCCCGTAGAAGAGCGCCGGCAGGTAGAACACCGGGATGGCGGTGGCGGCGTAGAGGAAGAGGGCCGAGATCTCGCCCTTGCCCTCCTTGTGGATGGCGGGCCGGAGCGCCCGGAACATGAGGAAGAGCCAGAAGAGGAGCCCCGCCGCCAGGAGGAGCTGCCAGAAGCGGCCCAGGTCGAGGTACTCGGAGCCCTGGTGGCCGAGCCAGAACCAGAGGCGGTCGAGCCGCCCGCCCAGGCTCAGGACCTCGCCGCCGAGGCTGCCGAAGACCACGACCACGAGCGCCCAGAAGAGCACGTCCACGCCGAGCTTCTGGCGGGGCGGCTCGCCGCCGCCGGCCCAGGGCGCGAGGAAGAGCCCGCCCGCCACCCACGCGGTCGCGATCCAGAAGATGGCGAGCTGGAGGTGGAAGGTGCGGAGCAGGTGGTAGGGGAAGAGGCGGGCGACCGCGTCGAGGCCGTAGAACGAGAACGGCTCGACCCGGTAGTGCGCGAGCCCGCCGCCCACCAGCGTCTGCAGGAGGAAGAGCACCGCCACCACCGCCAGGTACTTCCCGACCGCGCGCTGGCTCGGCGTGAGCAACACGGCGGCGCGCGCGGGCCGCGAGGGCGGCGCGTCCGCCTCCTCGCCGTGCCAGCCGAGGAAGTGGTACTTGCCGAAGATGAGCAGCACGAGCCCGAGCCCGCCGAGGAGCGACACCAGGCTGAGCGCGCTCCACACGTACGCCTCGGTGGAGGGGTGGTTGCCCGCCTCCGGGTCGTACGGCCAGTTGTTCGTGTAGGTGTAGGCCTTGCCCGGGCGGTTCGTCACCGTGGCCCAGGTCGCCCAGGAGAAGAAGGCGTTGAGGCGCCGCAGCTCGGTCGCGTCGGCGATGGTCTTCGCCGGCAGCCCGGGCGCCCGGTTGGGAGCGGAGAAGTAGTCGGCCCAGTAGGCCTCGAGCTGCCGGAAGGCGTCCGCCTCGCCCTGCGAGAAGACGAGCGCGCCGGTCGCGGGGTCGTACCGGTTCGCCTTGAGCTCCGCCTGCGTCGCGCCGCTCACGAGGAGCTGCGCGTCGGCCGGGAGCGCGGCGAAGGGCTGGCCGTAGCGGCTCCGCGCCACGCCGTCGCGCGCGATCTCCACCTCCCGGTGCAGGTACTCGGCCGTGTAGTCCGGCCCGAGGTAGGCGCCGTGGCCCCACAGCGTCCCGTGCTCCATGAGGCCGTGCTTGAAGAAGATCTCCTGGCCCTGCTCCACCTCCTCGCCGGTGAAGAGCAGGTCCCCGGCCGGATCGACCACGCGCCCGGGGATGGGCGGCGCGTCGCGGTAGGTGAGGGCGGTCACGACCCCCAGCCCGGAGAAGCCGAAGATCATGACCAGGATGACGCCGTGGCGCCACCAGGGGGAGAGAGGCCGCCGCTCCAGATCGCCGTCGCTCATGGAGGTCCCGCTTACTACGCCCGGCGCCCGCGCCAGGGCGTCCAGAGGGGGCGCCCCGCCGAGGACGAACCCTCGGCCTCTCGCGACCAGGCCGATACAATGGGGGCGTGCCCCGCCTCCGCCCCGGCTACCTCGTCCTCGCGCTGACGCTCTTCGCGGCGGTGGCGGTGGGGGCGACCGGCGGGCTCCTCCTCACGCGCTACCGCGCCGCCGCGCTGGCGGCCCTGGCCGACCGCCAGGCGCTGCTCGTCTCGCTGCAGGCGCGGCTCCTCGACGACGAGGTGGGGCGGCTCGTGTCCGAGATGCAGCGCCTCTCCAAGCTGGCCGAGGTGGACCTCGCCGACCAGAACCTGGAGCCGGAGAAGCGCGTGCTGCGGATCGCGCGGCGCGACACCACCCTCTTCTCGGCCGCCATCTTCATCCTCGGCGAGCGCGGCGAGGTGCTCTGGGCGGAGCCGCAGGGGGCGGCGCTCTCCGGACCCGCCGCCAAGCTCCTCGGCGAGGCGCGGGGCGAGGGGGGCACGGTGCTCGCCTACCGGGAAGGCGCGCTGCAGGTCGCGGCGCCGATCGCCGGGCGCGGGGCCATCGTCGGGCAGGTGAGCACGCAGAGCCGCGACCTGTTCGGCGAGGGCGTCCTGCGGGCGGTCCGGCGGGGCGGCTTCGCGCTGCTCGTCGAGAGCTCGCGCGCCGGCGCGCCCGTCCGGGTGGCGCAGGCGGGCACCGCCCGCCCCGACCTCGCCGCGGGCGGCGGGCAGCGCTGGGTGGAGGCGCAGGACGGGAGCCGCTGGCTCGTCACCGAGGCGCCGCTCGGCGACCGCCCGCTCCTGCTGCGCCTGGCGGAGCCCGCCTCGCGGCTCGAGGCCGCCGTGTGGGAGTCCCTGCGGACGCTCATCGCCATCGTGGCGGGGGCGCTCCTCCTGGCGGTGGTGGTGGGGGCGGCGCTGGCGGTCGCCATCGGGCGGCTCGAGCGCGCCGAGGTGGAGCTGGGCCGCCAGGGCGAGCTCGCCGCCATGGGCAAGACCGCCGCCGCCATCGCCCACGAGGTGAAGAACTCGCTCAACGGGCTGTCGGTGGCGCTCGACCTGCTCGCGCAGGGGCGCGCCCCGCCCGCCGCGGTGACGGAGGTGCACGCGCAGGCGCGCTCCGAGCTGGCGCGCCTCAAGGGCGTCGCCGACGACCTCACGCTCTTCGCCGCCCCGCCCCGGCTCGATCTCGGCGAGGTGGACCTCGCCGACCTGTGCCGGCGGGCCGCCGCGCTCAGCGCCGATCTCGCCCACGACTGCAGGGCCGAGGTGGCGGTCGCGCTGCCCTCCGGCCCGGGCCCGGTGGAGGTGCGGGGGGACGCCCAGAAGCTCCTCGGCGCCCTCTCCAACCTGGTGCGGAACGGGCTCGAGGCGATGGGCCCGGGCGCCTTCGGCGAGCCGCTCGGCGAGGCGGCGCCGGCCCGCGAGCGGCGGCTGGAGCTCGGGCTCTCGCAGCGCGGGCGCGAGGCGGTGGTCGAGGTGGCCGACCGCGGCCCGGGCCTGCCGGCCGAGGTGCGCGCCCGCCTCTTCGAGCCGTTCGTGACGACGAAGCGCACCGGCACCGGCCTCGGGCTCGCCATCGCGCGCCGGGTGGTCGAGGCGCACGGCGGCCGCCTGGAGGCGGCCGACCGCGAGGGCGGCGGCACGGTGATGCGCGTCGCGCTGCCGCTCACGCGCACCCTCCCCCTCGCCCGGCGGTCCGCCGCCACCTGGAGCCCGCCGTGAGCCCTCCCGCCAAGATCCTCGTCATCGACGACGAGAAGACGTTCCGGGTGGTGGCGCAGGCCGCGCTCGCCGCCGAGGGGTTCGAGGCGCGCAGCGCCGCCTCGGCCGGCGAGGGGCTGGCGCTCGCGCGCGAGCTCCGGCCCGAGGTGGTGGTCCTCGACCGGAACCTCCCCGACGCCGACGGGCTGGCCGTGCTGGAGCGGCTGCGCGCCGACGGGCACGGCGACGAGCCGCTGGTGGTGATGGCCACCGCCTACGGCGAGATCGAGAACGCCGTCCAGGCGGTGAAGCTCGGCGCCTTCGACTACCTGACGAAGCCCATCCAGCTCCCGGCGCTCGTCCTCACCGTGAAGCGGGCGCTGGAGGCGCGGCGGCTTCGGCGCCGCGCGGACGGCTTCTCCGGCACGGCGCGGCGGCGGGTGGAGCGCGGCCTGTGCCTCGGCGAGTCGGCCGCGATGCGGCGGGTGGTCGAGCTGGCGGAGAAGGTGGCCGCCTCGCCCGACACCACCGTGCTCATCGAGGGCGAGAGCGGCACCGGGAAGGAGCTCGTGGCGCGCCTGCTCCACCTGCGCACGGCGCAGCGGAGCGAGGCGCCCTTCGTCGAGCTCAACTGCGCCGCCATCCCGGAGACCCTGCTCGAGGCGGAGCTGTTCGGGCACGAGCGCGGCGCCTTCACCGACGCGAAGCGCGCCAAGCCGGGCCTGCTCGAGCAGGCGGAGGGCGGCACCGTCTTCCTCGACGAGGTGGGCGACATGCCGCTCGCCACCCAGGCGAAGCTGCTCAAGGTGCTCGAGACGCAGGTGTTCCGGCGCCTCGGCGGCACGCGCGACCTGGGCGCGGACGTCCGCTTCGTCTCGGCCACCCACCGCGACCTCCAGGCGGCGGTGGCGGACGGCGGGTTCAGGCTCGACCTCTTCCACCGGCTCGACGTGTTCCACATCCACATCCCGCCGCTCCGCGAGCGGCCGGAGGACGTGCTGCCGCTGGCGCGCTTCTTCCTCGCGGAGCTGGCGTCGCGCGCCGGCAAGGAGATCCGCGGGCTCGCGCCCGAGACCGAGCGCCGCCTGCTCGCCTACCCGTTCCCGGGCAACGTGCGCGAGCTGCGCAACGTGGTGGAGCGCGGGGTCATCCTCGAGACCGGCGACACCCTCTCGCCGGAGGCGGTGCTGCTGCGCGACGAGGCGCGGCCGCGCCCGGACGCCCCCGCGCCCCCCGAGGCCGGCGAGCCGCCCACCCTCGAGGAGATGGAGCGCGCCTACCTGGCGGGGCTCCTCGATCGAGCGAAGGGAAACCGCAGCCAGGTCGCCCGCTGGATGGGCGTCTCCTACCCGACCGTGCTGAAGAAGATCGCCGACTACGGCATCGACCTGTCGCGCTGGGACTGACGGCCGCCGAGGTACGCTGGCAGGTTCCTTTAGAAAGCGACCCCGCTCCGCCTCGAAGTTCCTTGCGGTGGAGCCCGGCGCGCGCCCCCCTCCGGCGCCTACCGCCGCGCCGCCCCTGTGGATCTCCCGCTGGCCCGCGTCTTGCGAACCCGGAGGGCATCGCTCGCGCTGTCCCCTCGCGGCCACGAGCCGGGTTGCGAGCCGGGCACGGTTCGGGTCAGCGGGCGGCGGTGGCCACGAGCCGGGTCGCCGCCGCCCGCTGGTTGTCTCCATCGAACCCGCGACGCCGCGGACGCGCAGGCCTATCCTTCCGGCGGTGCTGCTCCGGCTCCTCACCCACTTCGGCTACCTCGCCATCGCCGGCCTGCTCACGCTGGGCGGGCTCGGCTTCCCGGTCCCCGAGGAGCTCGTCCAGCTCACCGCCGGCTACCTGGCGCGCCGGGGCCCGCTCTGGCTCCCGTTCGCCATGGCGGCCGCGTACGTCGGGATCGTCGCCGGGGACGCGTTCTTCTTCCACCTCGCCCGCCAGCAGGGGCCGCGGCTGCTCGAGCGGCGGGCGGTGGCGCGGGTGCTCACCCCGGCGCGGCGCGCGGTGCTCGACCGGCACTTCGACCGGCACGCCTTCCTCACCATCGTCGTCGCCCGCCACCTCTCGGGCCTGCGGCTCGCCGCCTACGCGCTGGCCGCGCTGCACGGCGTCCGCCCGCGCACCTTCGTGCTCGCCGACGCCTGCTCGGCCCTGCTCTCGGTGCCGCTGGTGGTGTCGCTCGGCTACTTCTTCGCCGCGCACCTCGAGGAGGTGAAGAAGCGCGTGCACGAGGCGGAGCTGCTCGTGCTGGTGGGGGCGATCGTCGCGGCGGCGGTGGTGGTGCTGGTGAAGTGGCAGCGGGGGCGCGCGGTCAGCCGTAACGCCGCGCCGGCTCCTCCCCGGTGAGCGCGCGGCGCGCCGCCTCCGCCAGCGCGCGCAGCTCGTCCTCGCCCGGGTAGGTGATCACCGGCGCGACGAAGGCCGCCCGCGCCCTCACCGCCTCGACGAGCGGCTCGCAGCGCGCCGCGCCGCCGGTGAGCAGCACCGCGTCCACCCGGCCCGCCAGCGCCACCGCCATCTCGCCGATCGCCTTCGCGAGCTGGTAGGCCATCGCCGCCAGCACCTCCCCGGCCCGCGCGTCGCCCGCCGCGGCGCGCGCCGCCGCCTCGCGCACGTCGCGCGTGCCGAGGTAGGAGAAGAGCCCGCCGTCGCCGAACAGCCGCCGCCGCAGCGCGGCCAGGTCGGCGCCCGGCGCGGAGGCCAGCGCGAGGAGCGCGGTGGCGGGGAGCCCGCCCGCGCGGTCGCCCGAGAACGGGCCCTCGTCCATCGGGTTCACGACGTCCACCATCCGCCCGCCCTCGAGCGCGCAGAGCGAGGCGCCGGTGCCGAGGTGCGCCACCACCAGCCGCAGCTCCTCGAGGCGCCGCCCGCCGGCCGCGGCGTGCCGGCGCGCCACCGCCCGCATGTTGAGCGCGTGGCAGAGGCTCGTCCGCTCGATGCCGGCCAGCCCGGAGTAGCGCGCCACCGGCGCGAGCTCGTCCACCGAGACCGGGTCCACCACGAAGGCGGGGCAGCCGTGCTCGGCCGCGAGCGCGTGCGAGAGCGGCGCGCCCAGGTTGGCGGCGTGCTCGCCGCGGGCGGCGCGCGCCGCCTCGGCCAGCATGGCCTCGTCCACGAGGTAGGTGCCGCTCGCGACCGGCTTGAAGAGGCCGCCCCGCCCCACCACCGCCGCGAGCGCGCCGGGCCGGAGCGCCTGGCCGGCGAGCCACCCGCGCGCCGCCGCGAGCCGCCAGGGGAGCTCGTCGCCCACGCGGGCGAAGCGCCGCAGCTCCTCCTCGGCGTGGCGCAGCGTCGTCTCCACCAGCTCGTGCTCGCCGCGGAAGAGGGCGAGCTTGGTCGAGCCGGCGCCCGGGTTCACGGCGAGGACGAGCGGCTCCGCGGCGGGCGCGCTCACCGGCCCCCCCGCGCCACCAGCACCCCGAGCGCCATCGAGCACAGCTTGTCCATCGCGCCCTCCGCCCTCGACGGGATGAGCACCGGCGCCAGCGCCCCCCAGACCACGTGCGCCACCGGGCGGGCGGCGAGCCAGGTGAACGCCTTCCCGAGCGCGTTCCCGACCTCGATGGCCGGCACGAGCAGCAGGTCCGCCTGCCCGGCGGCGGGGTGCGTGAGCCCCTTGTGCCGCGCCGCCTCCACCGAGAGCGCGCCGTCGAGCGCCACCGGCCCGAAGACCTCGCACCCCGGGAGCTCGCCGCGGGCGGAGAGCGCAGCCAGCTCCGCCGCCTCGGCGGTGTGGGGCATGGCGGGCGAGACCGTCTCGAGCGCGCACAGCGCCGCCACCCGGGGGCGCGCCACCCCGAGCCGGTGGAACACCTCCACCGCGTTCTCCAGGATGGCGCGCTTCTCGGCCAGGGTCGGCGCCACGTTCACGCCGCCGTCCGTCACCCCGAGCAGCCTCGGCTCGCCCACCCCGGCCTGGGTGACGAGCACGTCGGAGACGAGGCGCCCGGCGCGGAGCCCCCGCTCCCGGTCCAGCACCGCGCGCATGAGCTCGCCGGTCGAGAGCCCGCCCTTGAGGATGATCTCCGCCTCGCCGGCGCGGACCCGCTCGACGGCGCGGCGCGCCGCCTGGGCCGGATCCCGCACGTCCTCGATGGCCCAGGCGTCCGGGGCCTCGCCCGCGGCGGCGAGCCCCGCGCGGATGGCGGCGGCGGCGCCGAGGAGGAGCGGCTCGGCCAGCCCGCGCCGGCGCGCCTCGACCGCGGCGTCGAGCGCGCTCTCCGCCTCGGCGCCGGGCACGACCACGCGGCCCGGGCCGGCCTGGATGGCCCGCTCGACGAGCTCGCGCATGGAGCGGATGGGAACCAGGTGTCCTCCGGGGCCGGGGCGGCTCCTCGTTCTACCGCACCGCCCCGTCGCGCGCCGCGAGCCGGCGCGGCAGCGCCTCGAAGAGCCGGACGCCGCGCGCGAACGCGTGGCGCCGCGCCTCGAGGTCCGGCGGCCCGCCCCGGGCGAGCGCGGCCTCGAAGGCGGCGCGCGGCACCGGCAGGAGCGGGGACGCGAGCCCGAGGAGCGCGAGCCCGTAGAGCGGCGCCCCGTCCACCCGCCGCACCAGCGCCTCGGCCCGCACCCCCACCACCCGCGCCGGCCGCGCCTCGAGCCGCGCCGCGGCGTCGCGCGGCGGGGGCTCGAGGCCGGCCCGCATGCGCCAGGTGGGCGCGGGGTGCTCGTTCAGCGCCACGAAGGCGCCCGGCGCCAGGAGCGCCGCCGCCCGCAGCGCCTCGAGCGGCTCGAAGCCGACGAGGACCTCGGCGCTGCCCTCCGGCGCCACCGCCGAGCGGACCTCGTCGCCCATGCGGACGTGTACCAGCACCCCGCCCTGCCCGCAGGCGGGGGCCGGGGCCTCGGAGAGGCTCACGTCGAGCCCGGCCACGAGCGCCGCCTCGGCCAGGAGCCGCGACGTCTCCACCACCGGCTGGCCGGTCACCCCGCACAGGATGACGGCCATGGCGGTCACGCCCGCGCCTCCCCGCGCGCGATGGCGCCCGCCCGGCAGACCTGGGCGCAGAGCCCGCAGCCGGCGCAGCGCGGCCCGTCGATGGCCATGGCCGCCGTCCCCTCCGCCAGGGCCGGGCACCCGAGGCGGAGGCAGGCGCCGCACCGGTTGCACCGCTCGGGCGCGACGCGGAACGGCGCGCCGCTCCGCGCGCCGGCGGGGCAGCGCCCGCGCGCCACCAGCACCGAGAGCCCGGAGGCCGCCAGCTCCTCCCGCAGCGCCGCCTCGCAGGCGGCGAGCTCGCCCACCTGCACCTCGCGCACCCGCGCGGCGCCCAGGGCGCGCGCGAGCTGCGCCAGGTCCGCGCGGCGCTCGCCCGGCGGCGCCGCGCCGTCCTCCAGCACCACCACCGCCCCGTGGCCGTCCTCGGCCGCCTGCGCCAGGGCGAGGGCGCCGGAGTGGAGGAAGCTCTCCTCGGAGGTGAGCGCCACGAGCCGCCCCCGCACGCGCGGGCCGAGGACCGCCGCCGCGCCGTGGGCCAGCGCGGGCGCGGCGCCGGGCGCGAGCGCCGCGTCCACCACCGCCAGCGGCGGGAAGACGCCGGGGGCGGAGCAGGCGAGGTCGGCCACGACGCCGGCGCGGGCGCGCTTCAGCGCCTGGAAGAGCGCGCGCCGCGGGCAGCCCGGGCACGCCTCGCGGGGGCGCGGCGGGGCCGGCGGCTCGGGGCGCGCCGGCCGCGCGACGCCGGAGAGCGCCCAGCCGACGAGCTCGGGCGAGAGCTCGCCCAGACGCGGCAGGCCGTCCTTCCCGCGGCAGGGGATGCCGGCGGCGCGCACCTCGGACTCGAGGACGGGCTCCATCTCCTCCACCACCGCAACCCGGTCCACCGCGCGCGCGAAGTCGCGCACGAGCTCGCTCGGCAGGGGAAAGGAGAGGCCCAGCTTCAGGGTGGAGGCCTCGGGCAGCGCCTCGCGCACGTACTGGTAGGTCGGGCCGCTCGTCACGACCCCCAGCGCCCGCGAGCGGAGCTCGACCCGGTTGAGCGCGCTGTCCACCCCCTCGGCGGCGAGCTGCCCGAGCCGCTCCTCCAGCCGTGCGGCGAGCGTGCCGCCGTGCTCGGCGACGAGCACGCGGCGGGCGCGGTCGCGCCGCAGCCCGGCCGCGGGGCGCGGCGCGGGCGCGCCGAGCTCGATCGGCCGCGCCTCGAGCAGGAGGCGCGCGGTGACGCGCAGCACCACCGGGGTCGCCCAGCGCTCCGAGAGCTCGAGGGCGGCGGCGAGCTGCGCGAGGCACTCGCGCGCGTCGGACGGCTCGAGGCAGGGCAGCTCCAGCGCGCGCGCCAGCGCGCGGCTGTCGCTGCGCACCGGGCCGAGCGCCAGCCCGGGGTCGTCCATCGCCAGCACCACCAGGCCGCCGGCCGCCCCCGCCAGCGCGGCGGCGTGGAGGGCATCGGCCGCGCCCTCCAGCCCGGAGAGGACCGCCAGCGCCCGGGCGCCGGCGAGGCTGGCGCCCAGCGCCGCCACCGCGGCGGCGCGCTCGGAGGGGGCGCGCTCGGTGCGGACGCCCTCGCAGGCCGCGGCCGCCAGCACCGCCGCGAGCGGCGGGGAGCACGGCCGGCCCGAGACGAGCGACACGCCCCCCTCGGCCGCGCCCCGACCGATCGCCTCCGCGCCTGTCGACAGCCTCTTCACCGGGGCGACCCCCAACCCGCCGCATCCCGAAACCTGGCTGGCGCAGGAGGTGCGATTACGATGCCAGGCGTGCGCGGAGCCGCGCATGGGTCGGCGGCGGCCAGGTACGGGCAGTTACGCGCCGGCGACGCCGTGCGGGCGGGCGCTCCGGGTCGCGGGGGTGGGTCAACTCACGCCGCGCGCGCGGCGGAGCGGGTCATGTGGCGCAGCGGTGACGGCGCGGGGAGCTCGCGCGCCGGAGCGCTATCGGGAGCCGAAGGCGGTGACGAGGAAGATCGCGATGAGCGTCGTGAGCGCCGTGGCCGCGATGGCGCCGAGGACGAGCGAGCCGATCACGGCCGCGCGAGCGGGCCCCGGGGGAGGGAGCTGGGCGGCGATATCGAGGCGGCGGAGCAGGCGCATGCGCGCGGCATGATAGCCGAGCCGGCCGCCGCCGTCGACGCGCGACGGGGGGGCTACCGCCCGTCGGCGCGCGCCAGGAGCACCACCGCGCCGACGATGAGCGCACCCCCCGCGAGCCGGAGCGCGGTGGCCGCCTCGCCCAGGAAGGCGGCGGCGAGCAGCAGCGTGAAGACCGGCTCGACCGCCGAGTACACCGACGCGCGCACCGGCCCCACCCGCTCCAGCCCGGCCAGGAAGAAGCCGATGGCGAGCACCGTCCCCACGAGCGCGATGCCGGCCACCCCCACCCAGCCCGCGGACGTGGCCGGAAGGTGCGCGCCGCGCGTCGCCACCGCCGCGCCGTAGACCATCGCGGCGGCGGTGGTCACCACCGCGGTCGAGGCGGTGGGCGTCACCGAGCGCGGCAGGCGGCTCCCGGCCAGGATGTACCCGGAGTAGATGAAGGCCGCGGCGAGGCCGAAGGCGACCCCGAGGGAGGTGCCCGGCCCCGGCCGCCCCACGGTGAGGACGCTGCCCGCGAGCGCCAGCGCCACCGCGCCGAGCTGCGCCTTCGTGAGCGGGTGGTGGAAGACGGCGCGGGCGAGCAGCGCCACCAGCGCCGGGTAGAGGTAGAGGAGCAGCGCCACCAGCCCGGCGGAGGCGAGCTCGAGCGCGGTGAAGTAGCAGAACGCCTGCCCGGCGTAGCCCACCGCGCCCATGGCCACGAGGGTGGCGAGGGCGCGGCCGCGCGGGATCGCGGCGCGCTTCCAGGCGGCGAGCGCCCACATGACCGCCGCCGCGGCGGAGAAGCGCAGGAGGAGGAGCGTGGGCGTGTCCACGCCGTCCCGCGCCGCGAGGCGCGCGAAGAGCGGCATGCTGCCGAAGCAGAGCCCCGAGGCGACCACGTAGACGATGCCGAGCGCGCGGCCGCGCGGAGGCCCCGGATGGGAGTCCGAGGCACCGGCGGGCGGTGCGGGGAGCGGGCGAGCGTTGGCCTGGTTCACGGGCGAGTCCAGCATCTTCGCACGTTCACTGCCCGGCGCCGACACGCGCACCCGACCCGGGGCATCCGACAGGCGCGCCCACCGCTGGCCTTCGGCGGCCCAAACCAGGTACAAAGGCGTACCAGCATCATCGACCTGTCCGGACTAGAAAGCCCACGCTCGGCCGCCGCCGCCTCAGCGCCGGGGCGGCCCGCGGCGACGCGTGAAGAAACCAAGGCCTTCCCACGTTGTTGAGGTTTGATGAACGTCAAAGCCGCCAGCTCCGCCGCCGCGCTCGCGCTCCTCCTCGCCGGAGGGTGCCGCAGGGACGAGGTCACCCACTACCGCGTACCCAAGGAGAAGGAGGAGGCGCCGGCCGGCCTCACCTCGGCCGCGGTCACCTCCGCGCCGCCCGGCATGGCGGGCGACGTGCCGCCCCCGCCGCCGCCGTCGGGCGCGGCGCGGCTCACCTGGACCCTGCCGTCCGGCTGGACGCAGTCGCTCACCGGCGGGATGCGCTACGCCACCCTCAAGACCCCGGTCACGGGCAAGCTCGACGTCTCGGTGGTGGTGCTGCCCGGCCCGGCCGGCGGCGAGCTCGCCAACGTGAACCGCTGGCGCAACCAGATCGGCCTGCCGCCGCTCGACGAGGCCGCGATGGCGAAGGCGCGCCGGACGGTCTCGACCAAGGCCGGGCCGCTCGCCGTCTACGACTTCACCAGCGACGGCCAGCAGAAGAGCCGCGTCGTGGCCGGCCTGGCCGAGGCCGGCGGCAGCACCTGGTTCCTCAAGATGACGGGCGACGAGCAGCCGGTGTCGGCCGCCCGCGCCCAGTTCCTCCGCCTGCTGGAGAGCCTCCGCCTTGACGACGCAAGCTAGCCTGAAGTCGGTGGCGAGGACGCTGCTCGACGTCCTCACCTCGCTGAAGCTCACCATCGTGTGCCTGGCGGCGCTCATGGTGCTGGTGGTGGCCTGCACGCTGGCGCAGGTGAGCCTCGGCACCTACGGCGCGGTGAACCAGTACATCCGCAGCTTCCTCGTCTGGGCCGAGGTGCCGGGCACCGGCTGGTCGGTGGCGGTCTTCCCCGGCGGCGCGCTGGTGGGGCTCGTCCTGGCGGCGAACCTCATCGTCGCCCAGGGCCGGCGGCTCGAGCTGTCGTGGAGGAAGGCGGGGCTCTGGATCGTCCACGCCGGGCTCATCCTGCTCTTCGCCGGCGAGTTCGCGACCAGCGCCTTCCAGGTCGAGTCGCGGCTCGCCATCGAGCAGGGGCAGACCCTCAACTTCGTCGAGCGGCAGCGCGGCCTCGAGCTGGCGGTGGTGGACGTGACCGACCCGGCGCACGACGACGTCTACGGCGTCCCGGAGGCGCTGCTCGCGCGCGGCGGCGACGTGGCCGTGCCGGGCACGCCGCTCACCCTGCGGGTGAAGGGCTGGTACCAGAACGCGGAGCTCGTGAACCGCGGCCCGGCCGACCCGCCCACGCCCGCCACCGCCGGGGTCGGGGTGGGGGTGGCGGTGCGGGAGATGCCGCCCGTCACCAGCGACGACGACATGAACCGCTCGGCCGCCTACGTGGAGCCGGTGGCGGGCGGGCGCAGCTACGGCACCTGGCTCGTGTCGAACGTGCTCGGCGCCCCGCAGGCCTTCATCCACGAGGGGCGCACCTACCGGCTGCAGCTCCGGCAGCAGCGCCAGTACCTGCCCTACGCCATCACGCTCAAGAAGTTCAGCCACGACGTCTACCCGGGGACCGACATCCCCAAGAACTTCTCCTCGCTGGTGCACCTGTCGAACCCGCGGCGCGGCGAGGAGCGCGACGTCCTCATCTACATGAACCAGCCGCTGCGCTACGACGGGAAGGCCTTCTACCAGGCGAGCTTCGGCAAGGGCGACACCCTGTCGATCCTGCAGGTGGTGGACAACCCCGGCTGGCTCATCCCGTACATCGCGTGCGTGCTGGTGGCGGCCGGGCTGGTGGTGCACTTCGGGATCGCGCTCAGGCGGTCCATGAGGCGGCGCGGCGCCGCCGCGCAGGGGGCGTGACATGAAGAAGCTCGACCTCGTGAAGCTCGCGCCCTGGGTGGCGGGCGGCCTCGCGCTCGCGGCGGCGCTGGTGGTGGTCGCGCCCCCCGGGCGCGTGGCCGGGACCGATCAGGACGGGTTCTCGCGCCTGCCGGTGCTGGAAGGCGGCCGGCTCAAGCCGGTGGACTCGGTGGCGCGCAACTCGCTCCTCATGATCCGGAGCCAGCAGAGCTTCCGCTTCGAGGGGCGCACCGTCTCCGCCGACGAGTGGCTGCTCGACCTCATGTTCCGGCCGCAGGAGGCGGACCGGATGCCCTCCTTCGTCATCAACGACCCGGAGGTGCTGGGCCTGCTCGGCCTGCAGCAGACCGCGGAGCGGTACTATTCCTTCGCCGTCATCGCCCCGCACCTGGAGGAGATCCAGCGCCAGGCCCAGGCGGCCCACGCCATCGACGCGAAGCAGCGCACGCGCTTCCAGTCGGCGGTGGTGAACCTGTTCGACCGCGTCTTCCTGTACTGGAAGCTGCGCAACACCATGCAGCTCGCCGGCACCCCCGGCCTCACCGCCGAGATCGCCGGGCGCGCCTCGCCGGGCGCGGCCGCCCGGCAGCAGGAGCTCGCGGAGGTGGCCTTCTTCCGGCCCATCCTGCCGGCGGCGGGGGCGCGCGCCGAGGTGTGGCGCAGCGTCGGCGACGCGCTCCGCACCGGGGCCGCCGCCCCGGCGGTCGACCCGCAGCTCGCCGCCTGGGGGCGGCTCGGGGAGGCCTGGGCGCGGCAGGACGCGCCCACCTTCAACGGCGCCGTGACCGAGCTCACCGCGCTCGTCTCCTCGGCGCAGCCGGAGGCGCTCCGCCTCACCGGCCACGAGGTGATCTTCAACCGCGCCCAGCCCTTCTACGTGGGCATGGTCATCTACGTGCTGGCGCTGCTGGCGGTCTTCGTCTCCTGGCTGTGGAAGCCGGCCTTCTTCCAGCGCGCCGCCTTCGGGCTGCTCGTGGCCGGGGCGCTCGTCCACACGCTCGGCCTCGTCTCGCGCGTCATCCTGCAGGGCCGCCCGCCGGTGACGAACCTCTACTCCTCGGCCGTGTTCGTGGGCTGGGGGGCGGTGGTGCTGGGCGTCGTCCTGGAGCGGATGTACCGCAAGGGCTTCGGCACCGCGGTGGCGGCGGCGAGCGGCTTCGCCTCGCTCATCGTGGCGCACCACCTCTCCGGCGACGGCGACACGATGGAGATGATGCGGGCGGTGCTCGACTCGAACTTCTGGCTCGCCACCCACGTCGTGACCATCACCATCGGCTACAGCGGCACCTTCCTCGCCGGCGCCATCGCCATCTTCTACACGCTGCGCCAGCACCTCGCGCCGCGCGTCGAGCCGGCCACCTCGAAGACGCTCGTCGCCATGGCCTACGGCATCATCTGCTTCGCGCTCTTCTTCAGCTTCATCGGCACCGTGCTGGGCGGGATCTGGGCCGACCAGTCCTGGGGCCGGTTCTGGGGCTGGGACCCCAAGGAGAACGGCGCGCTGCTCATCGTGCTGTGGAACGCCATCATCCTGCACGCGCGCTGGGGCGGCTACGTGCGCGAGCGCGGGATCATGGCGATGGCGATCTTCGGCAACGTCATCACCAGCCTCTCCTGGTTCGGCGTGAACATGCTCGGCGTCGGCCTGCACTCCTACGGCTTCATGGACAAGGCGTTCTGGGCGCTGGCCGCCTTCATCGGGACGCAGCTCGTGCTCATGGCGCTCTGCCTCGCGCCGCGGCGCTTCTGGGCGGCGGCGGTGCAGGGCCGGCCCGGCGCGGTGAAGCCGGCCTAGCGGGGTGCGCCCGGCGCTCTCGACCGGCCGCGGCGGGCAGGTGCTCCGCCCGCGGCCGCCCGCCGCGCCGCGGCGCGCGCGGTCCCTCGCCGCGCTCGCGCTGGGCCTCGCGCTCGCGGCGGCGGTCGGGGCCTGGGCGGGCCGGCTCCCCCCCTACGCCCCGCCGCCCCCGCCGGATCGCTTCGGCGGGCCGCTCGCGCCGGCGCCGCTCGTCTCGCGCGGCCGCCGCGTCGCCTCGCGCCCGCCGGGCGGCGAGGTGCTGGTGGACGGCCGCTACCGCACCTCCGCCGTCTGGTGCGGCGGGCACCCCACGCCGGCGGCCCCGGCGTGGGTGGCGATCGAGGTGGGCGGCGGCCACGACCGGCTGCTCCTCTCCTTCACCTCCTCCGGCAACCACGACTGGCGCGACCAGGTGAACGGCGCGCCCGCCGACTACCGCATCGAGACCTCGGCCGACTCGCGCGACGGCGCGGACGGCCACTGGCGCACCGCCGTGTCGGTGACCGGCAACCCGGTGCGCGCCCGCGCCCACGCGCTGGACTTCCACCATCAACGCTGGGTCCGGCTGGTGGTGACGCGCCTCCCCGAGCCCATGAACCCCTGGGGCCTCTTCCTCGACGAGATCGACGTGCACGACCTGTCGCGGGGCGGCACCGACGGCTGGGTCTTCCTCGGCGACAGCATCACCTCGACCGTGTTCGACCGCGCCCCGGCGCACCAGCCCAGCTTCGCGGAGGCGGTGGCGGCGCGGCACCCCGGCTACTTCCCGGCCATGGTCTCCGCCGGCCAGGGCAGCCTGCACCACCGCGACGCGCCGCGCCTGGTGGACGAGGTGCTGGCGCTCCTGCCGGAGGCGCGGGTGGTGGTGCTCGGCTTCGGCTCGAACGACGGCGACCCGGCCGCCTTCCGGGCCGACCTCGTGGAGGCCATCCGCCGCGTGCGCGCCGCCGGCCGGATCGCGATCGTCCCGCGCATCCCGTTCCGCCCCGGCTCGCCGGTCGACTACCCGGCCCGGCTCAACGCGGTGGTGGACGAGGTGACCGCCACGCTCGGCCTCCTCCCTGGCCCCGACCTCTACGCCTGGTTCCGGGACCACCCCGAGCAGCTCGCGGACGGCCTCCACCCGGACGACCGCGGCGCGGTCGAGATGAGCCGGCTGTGGGCGGAGGCGGTGGCGCCGCTCTACCCGCCGGCCGGCGCGGTGGCGGCGCGGTAGCCCGCCGCCGGCGGCGGCCGCCCCGGGGCAGCGCCCGCCCGCCTGCCTGGTGGCGTCGCGGTAGGCGCCCCCGCGGGCTGGCCCCGCCCGCCGCGGCGTGCTACATGGCGCGCCCTTGATCCGCCTCGACGCCATCGCGAAGCAGCACGGGCAGCAGATCCTCTTCCTCGAGGCCTCGGCCACGCTCCAGCGCGGCGAGAAGGTCGGCCTGGTCGGCCCGAACGGCGCCGGCAAGTCCACCCTCTTCCGCCTCATCACGCGCGAGGAGCAGCCGGACGAGGGGCAGGTCTCGATCGACCGCGGCGTCACCATCGGCCACTTCAGCCAGGACGTGGGCGAGATGGCCGGCCGCACCGCGGTGGCGGAGACGATGGACGGCGCCGGGCCGGTGTCGCAGGTGGCGAAGGAGCTCCACGACCTCGAGCTGGCGCTCGCCGATCCGGAGCGGGCGGACGAGCTGGAGGCGCTGGTCGAGCGCTTCGGGCACGTGCAGGCGCGCTTCGACGAGCTGGGCGGCTACGCGCTCGAGGCGCGCGCCCGCGAGATCCTGGCCGGCCTGGGCTTCTCGCCCGAGATGATGGACGGCGACGTGGGCGCGCTCTCCGGCGGCTGGAAGATGCGGGTCGCGCTGGCGCGCATCCTCCTCATGCGGCCCGACGTGATGCTGCTCGACGAGCCCTCCAACCACCTCGACCTCGAGTCGATCATCTGGCTGGAGGAGTTCCTGAAGGCGTTCCAGGGCGCCATCCTCATGACCTCGCACGACCGCGAGTTCATGAACCGGGTGGTCTCGCGCATCGTCGAGATCGACGCCGGCGAGCTCACGAGCTACCAGGGCGACTACGACTTCTACGAGCGCGAGCGCGCCATCGCCGAGCGCCACCAGCAGGCGCAGTTCGACCGGCAGCAGGCGATGCTCAAGAAGGAGCTCGCCTTCATCGAGCGCTTCAAGGCGCGCGCCTCGCACGCGGCGCAGGTGCAGTCGCGGGTGAAGAAGCTCGACAAGATCGAGAAGGTCGAGCCGCCCAAGACGCGCAAGACCACCGTCTTCGAGTTCCGGCCCGCGCCGCGCTCGGGCGACGACGTGGTCAAGATCGCCGGCGTCTCCAAGCAGTACGGCAGCCGCAAGGTGCACGACGGGCTCGACCTGCTCGTCCGGCGCGGCGAGCGCTGGTGCGTGCTGGGCGCGAACGGCGCCGGCAAGTCCACCCTCCTCAAGCTCGTCGCCGGCGCCGTCGAGCCGGACGCCGGCGCGGTGGCGGTCGGCGCGAGCGTCAAGATGGGCTACTTCGCCCAGCACGCGATGGAGCTGCTCTCCCCCGACCAGACCGTCTGGGACAGCCTGCAGGAGGCCTTCCCGCGCGCCTCGGTGGGCTCGCTCCGCTCGCTGGCCGGCTGCTTCGGCTTCTCCGGCGACGAGATCGAGAAGCGCTGCCGGGTGCTCTCCGGCGGCGAGAAGGCGCGGCTCGTCCTCGCCCACCTGCTCTACGACCCGCCCAACTTCCTCGTCCTCGACGAGCCGACCAACCACCTCGACGTCGGCACGAAGGAGATGCTGGTCCAGGCGCTCGCCGGCTATCAGGGGACGATGCTGTTCGTCTCGCACGACCGGCGCTTCCTGGCCGCGCTCTCGAACCGCGTCCTCGAGCTCGGGCCGGAGGGCGCGCGCGCCTGGGGCGGCGGCTACTCCGAGTACGTGGCGAGCACCGGGCGCGAGGCGCCGGGGCTGCGCGCCGCCGCCGTCGCGCGCTGAGGGGTCGCTGCGCGCGACGCCCGCGGTCCCCCGCGGCCCGGCCCGGCGATCAGCGCTGCTTCACCTGCACCGGCATGGTCTGGCGGCCGCTCTGCCCGGACACCGAGCCGCTCGGCGCCGAGAGCTTCGGATCGACCTCGCTCCTCGCGCCCGAGCGGTCCTCGCCGCGCGATGGTCCGCCGGCGAGCGGCGGCGCCGCCCCCGGGCTGCCGAGCTCGAGCCGGCTCACGCTCACGTCGTCGCCCGCGCCCGAGCAGCTGGCGCGCACCTCGTCCCCCTCGTTCACCTCGGCGAGGGTCGCCACCCGGCCGTCCCGCGTGACCTGGGTGTCGCCGTCGAGGTGCAGCGTGAGCCTGCTGTTCTTGAGGTGCAGCGTGCGGGTGGCGGGATCGAGGAGCTGCACCGGCCCCTTCACCTCCTGCTCCGCCCCGGCGCCCTGCGCCGCGCCGGCAGCGCTCGGTTCGCGGGCGCCGGCGGCGCGGCCTGGGTTCGCGAGCGTGAACAGCCCGCACAGCGCGACGGCCCTACCCATCGGAAGCGACCTCATGTGCGTACCTCCTTCGCGGCCGCGGGCCGCCGGCCCGCGCCGACGGCGTAGCGTAGGGATGCGCTCACCAAGACGCGCGGCGGCCGGGTCGATCGGCGCGGGCACGTACGGCGGCGCTCACGCCAGGCGCGCGCTCCGAGCGCGCGAACGGCGCCGCGGCAGAGAGGCGATCGCCGTCCGTTGCCGCCGGGCAGCGACGTCGAGCGCCTCGCACCGCTCGGCCGCCGCACCAGCTCCCGGGCATTCACGCTGCGTGATCCCCGCGCTGGGCCTCTCTCGCGCAGCGAGGCCCTGGAGCTCCAGCTCCCGCCGGGACGCCCCATCGGGCGCAGCCACTCCGAGCGAGCCCCCGCCCGGTCGCATGCAGGGCGGGCGGCGAGCGCCTAGCTTCGCGGCGTGGGGGGCACGCTGCTCAGCCATGGCGCGGGCCCGCTCTGGACCGAGCCACCCGTGGATCCGCTCGCCGCCGCCGCCGAGCTCGCGGCGGCGTTGGCGGCGTTGCACCGCGAGGGTCGGGTCCACGGGCGGATCCACCGCGGGAATGTCCTCCGCGAGGGTGGCAGGCTGGCGCTGCGGGAGGTGCCTGCGCCGACCGGCACCCTGCCCGCGCCGGAGGCCGACCTCGACGCGCTCGCCTGCGCGGCGCCGGAGCTCCTGCGCGGGCGCGGCGCCACCCGCGCCTCCGACGTCCACGCGCTGGCGCTGGTGGTCGCGGAGCTCCTCGCGGGGCGCCCGCGGGAGACGCCGGCGAGCGTGGAGGAGGCGGTGCACGCCGGCCTGCACCGCCCGGCGCTCGCGCTGGGCGCAGCGGTGCCGCCGCGGGTCGCGCGGCTGCTCCGCCGCGCCAGCTCGCGGCGCGCGCGCTGGCGCCCGAGCGCCGCGGCGCTGGCGCGGGCGCTCGGCGAGGCGAGCCGGCGACCCCAGGGGGCGCGCTCCTCTCCCCTGCTCGCGCCCCAGGCCCGCGCCCCGGAGCCCGCTCGCCCCGCGCGACCGGTCGAGGTCCCGGCGCCGGCGCCGCGCACCTGGGGCGCGCTCGCGCTGCGCCGCCTCGCCACCCGGCGGCGCGCCCTGGCCGCCGCCGCGGCGGTGGCGCTCGTGGCCGGCGGAGCCCTGGCGCTGGCGCGCCGCCCCGGCGCCCTGGAGCGGGCGGTGGCCGCGCGGCTCGAGGCGCGCGACCTCGACGGGGCGCGCCGACTGCTCCGCGAGGCCGAGCGCCGCGGCGGCGCCGGCCCCGTCGCCGAGAAGCTGCGCGGCGACGTCGCCTGCGCGGGACGCGCCTACGGCGAGTGCCTGCGGCGGTACGAGGCGGCGCTCGCGGCGCGACCGGCGCTCGGCCGCGACCCCCGGCTCCGCGAGAACGCCCTCGCGCTCGCCGCGCGCGGCGACGACCGCCGCGCGCTGGCGGCGGTGCTGGCGCGGCTCCCCGGCCTCGATGACGCGCTCGCGGAGCTGACGCGGAGCCCACGGTACTGGCCGCGCTGGAACGCGGTGCGGGCGCTGGAGGCGCGCGGCGCGCGCGACCGGATCGACTTCGCCCGCGTCTACGCCCTCGACCTGCTCCACGCCGGCAGCTGCGACACGCGCCGCGCGGCCGCCGAGCGGCTCGCCGCCCTCCGCGAACCCCGCCTCCTCCCCGAGCTCACCCGGGCCCAGGCGGCCGCGCGCGCGAGCTGGAGCGAGTGGCGCTGCACCGGCCCGGCGGTCGAGGAGGCCCTGCGCGCCACGCGGCAGGCCCGCGTCGCGGTCCGGTGAGGCTGGGGAGAGGGAACCGCCGCCCGAGCTCAGGGCGTGCTCGCGAGGCGCGCCAGGAAGGCGTCGAGCGCGCGGTTCACGGCGTCCGGGTCGTCGAGCTGCAGCCAGTGCGAGACGCCGCGGACCTCGACGCGCGGCAGCCCGAGCACGGCACCCGCCATCGTCGAGGCGTAGGGGTTCTCCGCCGCCTCGATCGCCAGCGCCGGCCCTCGATGGCTCGCGAAGCGGGCGCGCGCGTCGCGGAGCTCGAACAGCGCGCGCCGCAGCGGCGCGAAGGCCGCGGGGTCCATCCGCTCGAGCGAGGCCAGGACCGTCTGACGCGTGGCGGGCCGCGCCCGCGGGCCCAGCGCCTCGGCGAAGTCGGCCCGCCGCGCGCTCGCCCCGAACGACGGCGATGCCTCGCGGTCGACGACCTCCTGGAGCCGCTCGCGGGCGACGCCGTGGAAGTCGCCGGCCGCGTCCACGTAGACGGCCCCGACGACCACCTCCGGGTGGGCGCCCAGGTAGGTCGTCACGACCGCGCCCGACAGGCTGTGACCGACGAGGACGAACCGCTCCAGGCCGAGCGCGCGCCGCACCGCCTCGAGATCCGCCGCCAGCGCCTCGAGCGTGTAGACGCCGTCGCGGGGCTTCCCGGACGCGCCGTGACCGCGCTGGTCGTACGCGACGACGCGGCGGCTCGCCCGCAGGTGATCGAGCTGCGGGCGCCAGACCTCGAGGTCGGAGCCGAGCCCGTGGAGGAAGACGACCGCCGGGTCGCCCTGCCCGCCGTCCGAGACGCGCAGCGAGCCCGCGGTGCCCTCCACGAAGGAGAGGCGCTCTCCAGCCACGGAGCGAGCGGCCGGGGCCAGGGAAGGACCGGGGTGTGAGCAGGCCATGGCGAGAAGGGCGGCCAGGGTCGGATCGAGGCGGAGGCGCATGTCGTGGCTCCTTCACGTCCATGTTGCACGCTGCGTCACGACGCGTCGAGCCCGGCGCCCAGGCTCGCATCCCCGCCGCGTGCTCCCGCGGCGCGGCCGACGCGGACCCGCGAGCGGACCCACGCTCACCCGTGATGCGACCGCGCCGCCCGCTCCGGCGCGCTCCGCTGCAGGATGACGAGGGCGCCGACCAGCACCACGATGAGCGCCGTGAGCAGCATGAGCTCCCACATGACCTGCCGGAACGCCTCGTCCTGCAGGCGCGTCTGCGCGCTGAACTCGGCGGTGACGACCAGGATGCGCCGCACCGCCGCGATGAGCGCCACGAGCAGGAACGGCTGCGGCATGAGCGCGTGCTCCCGGAAGGACACCTGCACGGTGTAGAGCAGCTCCGCGATCATGAGCGCCAAGAGCACGCGGTCGAGCACGTTCACGACCGCGCGGACGTCCCGCGCCTGCGCCGCGGCCAGGATCGCCACCGCGGCCTGCACGAGCAGCAGCCCGGCCGCCACCGACAGGAGGACGCCCAGCGCCACGTAGACGAAGTCCTGCACGGCGGAGAAGCCGGTCGAGACGGCCTTGCGGACGCCGCGCTCGCTCGCGGTCTCGGTCAGGGGCTCGGCCACGCCACGTTCCCTTTCGCGCCGGAGGCGCCCCACCACCCGTCTCGGAGGGGGCGCCGCCGCCGCTCAGAAGTAGGCCGCCAGCGCCGCCTCGCCGCCGATCCTCGTGTACGACGCCCCCACCTGCTCGCCGCTCGCCGCGACGCTCCACCACAGGCGGTCGCCGGCGCGCCACCAGAGCGCGAGCCGCGCGTCGCCGCCCAGGTGGACCCCCTCGCCCGGCGCGCCCTGGACGAGCTGGAGCGCCGGCCCGAGGGCGAGCTCGAACCGCCAGCGGAGCGGCGCCTCGGCCACGAGGACCGCCCGCGCCGTCTCGCCCAGGAAGAGCGACGGGCTGAAGTAGCCGTCGGAGGGGAGCGCGTCGCCCGCCACCGCCGAGCGGTCCTCGCCGTAGTGGGCGCCCCGCGCCTCGAGGGCGGCGGCGAGCCGCCAGCTCCCCCCGGCGGCGAGGGGCAGGGCGGCGGTGGCGGTGCCGCCGAGGTAGCCGTTGGCCGGGCTTCGCGCGTGGGTGACCGCGCCCGCCTCCGGCCGCAGCTCCACCTGCAGCGACCCGGCCAGGAAGGCGACCGAGGCGCCGGCGACGTTCTCGGTGGCGAGGCCCCAGAGCCCGGTGGGCGCGCCGGCGAACGCGGTGAAGGAGTCGAGGCGCGCGCGCCGCTCGGCGAAGAGGCCGAAGCCCTCGGCGGCGCTGCCGCGGGCGAAGGCGACGCGGCCGGTCACCGCCGCCGCGCCGGCGCGCACCCCGTCGTAGGCGATCGCGCCCTCGAGGCGCGCCTCGGTCGACGGCCGCCCCTCCATCGCCAGCGCGAACCGGCTCCCGGCGGCGCTGCGCCCCTCGCCGGCGTAGCTCTCGCCGCCGCCCTCGAGCGTGGCGCGGGCGAACGGGGTGAGCTCGCGCGACCCGCGCAGCCCGCCCTGCACGCCCGCCAGCTCCTTGCCGCCGGCCTGCGAGGAGAGCGCCCGCGCCGCGCCGCCCAGCCAGCTCTCCCGCCCCCGACCCAGCTCGGCGCGGAGCCGGGTCAGGTCCGGCTGCTCCGGGTCGCGCGCGAGCGCCCGGTCGGCGTGCCAGAGGGCGCGGTCCGGGTCGCCGTTCCAGGCGTACGCGCGGGCGAGCCCCGCGTGCGCCTCGACGCTCTCCGGTCGCGCCGAGGCCTCGCGCTCGTACTGGACGATGGCCGCCTCGCTCGTCTCGCGCCGCGCGCCGAGGAGCCGGGCGTAGGTGAGGCGCACCTCGCGCGACTGCGGCTCCTCGGCCGCGAGCCGCCGCGTCTCCGCCAGCGCCGCCTCGCGCCCGCCCTCGTCGGCGGCGAGGAGCCGCGCGTACTCCAGGCGGAGCGCCTTGTCACCGGGCCGCCCCTCGAGCACGCGGCGGTACTCGGCCAGCGCCTCGGCGCGGCGCCCGCGCTCGCCCGCCAGCACCCGGGCGCGCTCGAGCCGCAGGCTGGCGTCGCGCGGCTCGAGCTCCACCGCGCGCGCGTACGCGTCGAGCGCCTCGCCGCGCCGGTGGGCCCGCGCCAGCGCCCGCGCCAGCCCGAGCTCGGCCCGCGCGTCCTCCCGGAGCGCCAGCGCGCGGCGGAAGCGGTCGACCGCCTCGACCTCGCGGCCGGGCTCCTCGGCCAGGAGGCGGGCCACCCGGAGCTCGCGCGCGGGGTCCTCCGGGTGGGCGTCGGCGTCGCGCCCGAGCTCCGCGATCGCCTCCGGCCGGTGGCGCGGGTCCCACAGGAGCAGCTTCTGGTACTCGGCGCGGAGCGCCGCGTCGCCCGGCGCCGCGGCGAGCAGCGTGCGGTAGGCGGCGAGCGCCTCGTCGAGGGTGGCGCGGTCGCGCCCGAGCAGGCGCGCCAGCTCGCGGCGCCGCGCCGGATCGTCCTGCCGCGCGAGGCCCATCCGGTAGTACCGGATGGCGTCGCCGCGCCGGTAGCCGTAGCGCGACCAGCCCAGCCACCGCGCCTGCTTGAACGCCAGCTCGGGGTCGTCGTCGAAGCGGGCCAGGTACCGATCGAGCTGGGCGATGGCGCGGTCGGTCTCCCCGTTCTTCTCGTAGGCGAGCGCCAGGCCGCGCGAGGCCTCGCGGCTGGCGGGGTCGAGCTCGTACGCCTTCTGGAACGCCTCGATGGCGGCCCGGTAGTTCTGGATCTTCATGTTGGAGCGGCCCCGGAGCAGGTACCACTGCTCGCTCACGCCGGCCGAGGCCGTGAGCGGGGCGGCGGCGAGGAGGAGGGTGGCGGCGGCAGCGGCGAGGCGGGCGGGCATGGCGGCGGGCTCTAGGCGGCGAGGTAGGCGGTGAGGTGAGCGGCGGGGGCCGCGGCGGGCGCGGGCGCGGCGGCGAGGCCGAGCCGCCACAGGAACGGCGCGAGGCGGCGGCGGTGCACGACGCGCAGCGCGCGCGGCGCGGGCCCCTCCCCGAGCAGCGGCAGCTCGCCGAGCTCCGGCAGCTGGCGCGCCAGGACGAGGAGGCCCAGCCCGCCCGGCCCGCGATCGACCGCCAGCGCGCGGGCCGCGCCCCCCTCGAAGACGAGGTCGAGGAGCGCCAGCGCCCGCCGGCGCGAGGAGCGGCGCCGCCGCTCGCGCCAGGGGACGAAGCAGCGGCCGAGCCCGCCGAGGAGCCCGAGCGCCATGCCGGCGCTCGTGCGCGGCCGCGCGTCGTGGGCGTGGGCCCAGGTCTCGGCGCGGCCGAAGAGCGCGCGCACCAGCGCCCGCCGCTCCCCGGCGGCGAGGGCGTCGAAGGCGAGTCCGGCCCGGGCCACCCGCCCCCGCGCCTCGCACCGGACGAGGCGCGCCGGGAACCGGAAAGCGCGCCCGTGCACGGCCACGGCGAGCTCGCTTCGCTCCGGCCAGCGCGCCTCGGCGGGCAGTTCCACCGCCGCGCCGCCGAGGCCGAGGTCGGTGAGGGTCACCGGCAGCGCGACCCCCGCCGCGTGCAGGGTGGCCTGCTGGCGCAGGGCGACCCGCTCCTCGGCGCGGCGCTGCGGCCGCTCCCAGGCGACGAGCAGCGCGGCGCCGAGCGCGACCAGGTTCGCGATCGCCCACGAGAGGTTGAAGAAGTAGGCGTCCTTCTCGATGCCGAACCAGGCGAGCTCGGCGAAGCCCTTGCCGATGGCCAGGAGCATCACCGCCGCCGCGGCCAGGGTGAGCCTCGAGGACCCGAGGTCGAAGGCCCGCCGGCCGGAGACGATCCCCTTCGGCGTCACCTTGAAGCCGAGCCGCCTGGGGAGGACGAGGTCGAAGGTGGCGCGCAGGAGCGGGAAGCACACCAGGTACTCGTAGACGACCCCCCACAGGAGCCGCGGCCAGCCCGGCAGGAGGGCGGTGGAGGCGAGCGGCAGGAGCACCATCGCCGGCAGCAGGTGGCCGAGCAGGTCGGAGAGGTCGGCGAAGAGCGGGTGGAGGTGGAAGAGCAGGAACCAGGCCGGGGTGGCCCAGAACGCGACCCGCGCCAGCGGGAAGAGGAAGTAGTAGAGCGAGGCGAAGTAGCCGAGCCGCTGGCGGAGCGTGAGCCCGCGCTGGAGGAGCGGGTTGTCGCGGAGCATGATCTGGAGGCAGCCCAGCATCCAGCGCCGCCGCTGCACGAGGTAGCTCTGCAGGTTCTCGGCGGAGAGCCCCACCGCCAGGTCCTCGTCCACGAACGCCGAGCGCCACCCCTTCGCGTGCAGCTTCTGGCTGGTGTGGATGTCCTCGGTGATGCTGAGGAGGTTGAAGTTGCCCACCGAGGCGAGCGCGGAACGCCGGAACACGGCGCCGCTCCCCACGAAGAAGGCGCCGCCCCAGCCGTCGCGCCCGGCCTGGATCCCGTGGTTGAAGAGGTCCTGCTCGTTGGGCGCGGCGCCCCCGAAGGCGCGCTGGAAGATGTCGGCGTTGTAGAAGTGGTGCGGCGTCTGGACGGCGCCCAGCCGCGGGTCGCGGAAGAGCGGCACCGTCCGCGCCAGGAAGCTCTCGGTGGGGATGTGGTCGGTGTCGAAGACCACCACCAGCTCCCCTTCGGTCGCGGCCAGCGCGGCGTTGAGGTTCCCCGCCTTGGCGTGCTGCTTCGGGCCCCGGTGGTAGCGCGCGCCGTGCTCGCGCGCGAGGGCGGCCACCTCCTCGCGGTGGCTGTCGTCGCAGACGTGGACGGTGAAGGCCGGGTAGCGCATCGCGGTCGCGGCGGCGAGCGTGCGGTCGAGGATGTCGAGCGACTCGGAGTAGATGGGGACGAACACGTCGACGGTGGGGTGCGGCTCCCCCTCGCCGAGCGGGGGCGCCGGCGGCCGCCGCGAGCGGCCGCCCGAGAGGCCGACCTGGACGAGGAGGAGCACCACCGTCGAGAAGCTGTACAGCTCGGCGAGGAGGAGGCTCCCGCTCACCGCCAGGCCGAGCGGCTCGACGAAGTTGAGGGTGCTCGTGGCGCGCCAGGCGAGGTAGCGCGCGCAGAGCGCGAGCGCCCCGGCCACGAAGAGCGCCCGCGCCAGCCGGGAGCGCCGCGCCAGCGGGTAGAGGGCGAGGACGAGCGTGAACGGCACGGCGGGGAAGGCGTCGCGGAACCCCTCCCAGTCGAACGGCCGCAGGAAGCCGAGCACCTCGTCGAAGTGGCGCACCGACCCCAGCTCGAAGGCGCGGTCGAACCAGAGCCAGTTGTGCAGGTAGTAGGGCGTCGCCTCCCCGGCCAGCGCCCGGGCGAAGAGCGGATCGAGCTTCTCCTGGCGCAGCTCCGCGGCGAGCGCCCCGTCCTCGACCAGCGCCAGCGCGTGCACCGAGGCGAGCTGCGGGAGCCCCTCGAGCTGCGAGAGCGGCCGGCCATCCACCGCGTACCGATCGGCGATGCGCCGGTCGCGCCGCCAGGCGGCGGCGAAGGGCTCCAGCATCTTCTCCCGGAGCGCCTCCTCGCCGCGGTGCCACCAGGCCGCGTCCACCGCGACGCGCCAGAAGAGCGGCACGGCGTCGTAGCCGAAGGCCGCGCGCTCGTGCGTGCGCGGGTGCTCGAGGAGGAGCCGGCCGGTGGCGCGATCGAGCCAGAGCTTCTCCGGCGGCAGGGCCAGGCCCTGCTCCAGGTAGATGAAGTGGAGGACGTCGTAGGCGCTCGCCACGAGGTCCTTCCACGGGTGGCGCGGATCGACCGCGGCGAACACCTGATAGGCGTGGGGCGCGAGGTACCCGACGTGCAGCGTGGGGACGCGCTCGGCGGCCGCCCAGTTCCCGGCGGTGGGCCAGCGCCGGCCGCCGGCCTCCACCGTCTCGAGCCGCCACACGTCGTCCAGGAGCGCCAGCGCCTCGCGCTGGTAAGCGGGGTCGGAGAAGCGGCGCGCGGCGAGCACCAGGGCGAGCGCCACGTCGACGTCGGCGTCGGTGGCGGCGTTCTCGTCGACGACGGTGCCCTTCCACTTCCAGGCGAGGAGCCGATCGCCGCGGCGGACCTGGAGGTGCTCGCGGGTCCAGCGCCACACCTCGCCGAAGGTGGCGCGGTCGCCGGCCCAGACCGCGCGCAGGAGCGCGTAGCTCTGCCCCTCCGAGGTGGTGATGTCCCCCTCGTCGCGCGCCGCCACCCGCCCCGCCTCGACGAACGCGAACCGGTAGTAGCTCCAGAGCGCCGACAGCTCGTCCGCGTCGCGGGCGCGCGCGGCGCGCCCCCGCGAGGGGCCGGCGCCCGCGCAGGCGAGGAGCGTCGCGACGAGGGCGAGGAGGAGGGCGGGCCGGAGCATGCGACCCGTACGGATTGTGCACCGGCGGCCGGGCGAGCAAGCCCCTGCGACGGGGCCGCCACCCTGAGGGGGAGGCCCCGCTCACCAGAGCCGCGCCACGTCCCCGCTCGCCGAGCGCGACTCGAGCGCGAGCGCGCCGCGGTGGCAGGCGGCGCGGCAGGTGCCGCAGCCCCAGCAGGCGGCGCGGTCGAGCGCGACCTCCGCCTTGGCCACCCGGCGCAGCGCGCCGAACGGGCAGCGCTCGACGCACAGGCCGCACCCGCTGCAGCGCTCGCGGTCGAGGCGCGCCACGTCCTCGCCGCGCCACATGACCCGCAGGCCCTCGCGGAGCTGCATGCGCAGGGCGAGGCAGCCGCTCGGGAGGTCGCAGTTGCAGAGGGCGGCGATGAAGGGCGTGCCGAAGGTCCAGGCGGTGTGCGCGAGCCCGCGCTCCTCGGCCTGGCGCAGGTAGGCCATGGCGCACGCGAGGTCGAGCCGCTCGAACCCCTCGGAGGCCGGCCCGCCCGCGTAGCCGGCGAAGCAGTCGGCGAGGAGCTGGTCGTGGGGCGTGACCGTCGCGACGATGCAGCACGACGGCGCGTCCGAGCCGGGCCGCAGCGCCCCGCGGCAGACGCAGGGGAGCCGGGTGATGTGGGTGGCGAGCTTCAGCATCTCCTCGCACTGCTCGAGCGGCACCGGTTGCCCGAAGTGCACCTCCTGCTGCCGCAGCGACACGCGCTCCTTCGCGGCCTCGCGCAGCGGGCGCGGCAGGTACCGGAGCGCGCCGAGCCCGGCCAGCGCGGTCCGGCGGGTGCGCTCGAAGTCGCGCACGAACGAGACCACGTAGCCGCGCCGCTGGAGGTCCGACTCGAGGTCCAGGGCGTAGTTCCGCGCGTTGCGGTACCACCGCTTGCCGTCGCCGTGCTGCACGCAGAACTGGCACATGGCGCCCCTCCGCGCCGGGAGGAGAGCACGCGCGCAGCGGGGTGTCGACCCGCCGTCGAGAGGTGGCGCAACCGGGACGCCCGTGACATAGACTCCCGGCACCCCTTCCTCGCACGCCCTCCAGGCGAGCAGCCTGGCGCGCGCACGCTCACGGAGACGACCATGGAGCTCTCGCGCAGGACCGTCACCCTCGCCGCGCTGGCCGCGGCGCTCACCACCGCCCCGGGCCTCGCCCGCGCCGGCAAGACCCTCGACGCGGTCCGCCACCGCGGCGAGGTGGTGTGCGGCGTCAACACCTCCGGCGCCGGCTTCTCCGGCACCGACAGCCAGGGCCGCTGGACCGGCCTCGACGTGGACATGTGCCGGGCGGTCGCGGCCGCGGTGCTGAAGGACGCGAACAAGGTGCGCTTCGTGCCGCTCAACTCGCAGCAGCGCTTCACCGCGCTGCAGTCGGGCGAGGTGGACGTCCTCTCCCGCAACACCACCTGGTCGCTCACCCGCGACGCCTCCCTCGGCATCGTCTTCACCGGCATCAACTACTTCGACGGCCAGGGCTTCATGGTGCCGAAGAAGCTCAAGGTGGACAGCGCCAAGAAGCTCGGCGGCGCGCAGCTGTGCGTGCAGGCGGGCACCACCAGCGAGAAGAACGTCGCCGAGTGGTTCGCCGCGCACGGGCTCAAGTACAAGTCGGTGGTGTTCGACAACGCCGAGGCCATCCAGGCCGCCTTCTTCTCCGGCCGCTGCCAGGCCTACACCACCGACATGTCCGACCTCGCCGGCGCGCGCACCCACGCCCAGAACCCGTCCGACTGGGTGGTGCTGCCGGAGGTCATCTCGAAGGAGCCGCTCGGCCCGGCGGTGCGCCGCGGCGACGACGAGTGGTTCCAGATCGTCCGCTGGACGCTCTTCGCGATGATCGAGGCGGAGGAGGACGGCATCACCCAGGCCACCGCCGACCAGCTCCGGACCTCGAGCAAGTCGCCCGACGTGCAGCGCATGCTGGGCGTGGGCGAGGACACGGGCAAGCTGCTCGGCCTCGACAAGGAGTGGTCGTACCGGATCGTGAAGCAGGTCGGCACCTACGGCGACAGCTTCGAGCGCAACCTCGGCCCGAAGACGCCGGTCGGCCTGCCGCGCGGCGTGAACAAGCTGTGGACGCAGGGCGGCCTCATGTACGCGCCGCCCGTTCGATAGCCGCGGTGAAGGTCGCATCGCTCTCGTTCAGGACGCGCTCCGGCCGGGCGCGCCTGTACCAGCTCGCGCTCGCGGCGGCGCTGGTGGCGCTCGCCGCGGGCGCGGCGGTCACCACCCGCGAGAACCTCGCGGCGCGGCAGATCCGCTCGGGGTTCGGGTTCCTCGCCGAGCCGGCCGGCTTCGACATCGGCGAGGGGCCCGTCCCCTTCACGCCCCAGGACAGCTACCTGTGGGCGTTCCTGGCCGGCCTCGGCAACACGCTGCGGGTGGCGGCGGTCGGGATCGTCCTCGCCACCCTGCTCGGCACGGTGGTCGGCCTGGGCCGCCTCTCGCGCAACGCGCTCGCCCGCTGGCTCTCCACCGCCTACGTGGAGGTGCTGCGGAACGTCCCCCTCGTGGTGCAGCTCCTCGCCTGGTACGTCTCCATCACCGAGCTGTTGCCCGACGCGGCGAGCCCGCTCCAGCTCGCGCCGCACGTCTACCTGTCCAAGAGCGGCCTCGCCTACCCGACGCCGGTCTGGGCGCGGGGCTGGGCCCTGGCGCTCGGCGCGCTCCCGCTGGGCCTCGGCGCGGCCTGGGCGCTCCTGCGCTGGGCGCGCGCCCGGCGCGAGCGGACCGGCCACACGCCGCAGGTGCGCTGGGCGGCGCTGCTGCTCCTCGTGGCGCTCCCCGCCGCCGGCTGGGCGCTGGGCGGCGCGCCGCGCGCGCTCGACGTCCCCGAGGTGACCGCCTTCAACGTGGCGGGCGGCGGCGGCGTCACCCCGGAGTTCCTCTCGCTGCTCCTCGGCCTCGTCGGCTTCACCGCCGCCTACATCGCCGAGATCGTCCGCTCCGGGGTGCTGGCCGTGCCGCACGGCCAGACCGAGGCGGCGGCGGCGCTCGGGCTCACCCGGCGCCAGGCGCTCCGGCTGGTGCTCCTGCCGCAGGCGCTGCGGGTCATCGTCCCGCCGCTCACGAGCCAGTTCCTGAACCTCACCAAGAACTCCTCGCTGGCGGTCGTCATCGGTTACCCCGACCTCGTCTCGATCGCCAACACCGCCATCAACCAGAACGGTCAGGCGCTGGAGTGCATCGTCCTCATCATGGCCGTCTACCTCTTCGTGAACCTCCTGACCGCGCTCGGCATGGGCGTCTACAACCGCCGGGTGGCGCTGGTGGAGCGGTGAACGACCCCCTCGCCGCGCCCGCGCGCGCCGGCTGGCTGCGCCGGAACCTGTTCGCCACGCCGCTGAGCGCGTTCGGCACGGTGCTGCTCGGCGCCTTCGGGGTCTGGGCGGCTGCCCGCGCGTTCCACTGGGCCGTCGGCGGTGCCGTGTTCCGGGCCGACGAGGCCGCCTGCCTCGCGCTCGACCACCGCGCCGCCTGCTGGGGCTTCGTGGCCGAGAAGCACCGGCTCATCCTGTTCGGCCGCTACCCGTACGCCGAGCAGTGGCGGCCGCTCGCCGCCACCGCGCTCGTCCTCGCCATGCTGCTCGCCACCGCCTGGCCGCGGCTGTGGCGGCGCTGGATCGTCTCGGCCTGGGCGCTCGTCATGGCCGCCTTCCTCTTCCTCATGGGCGGCGGCGCGCTCGGGCTGCGCCGCGTCGAGACCGGCGAGTGGGGCGGGCTGCCGCTCACCGTGCTCCTCACCGCGGTGGCCATGACCGCCTCCATCCCGCTCGGCGTGCTGCTGGCGCTGGCGCGCCGCTCGCCGCTGCCGCTCGCCCGCACCCTCGCCTCGGGGTACGTCGAGCTGGTGCGCGGGGTGCCGCTCATCACCGTGCTCTTCGTCGCCTCGTTCGTCTTCCCGCTGGTGCTGCCGCAAGGGCTCGGCCTCGGCGCGCTCGGCCGCGTCTGCATCGCCATGACGCTCTTCCAGGCCGCCTACCTGGCCGAGGTGGTCCGGGGCGGGCTCCAGGCGCTCCCGCGCGGCCAGCACGAGGCGGCCGCGTCGCTCGGGCTCGGCTACTGGCAGACGCAGCGCCGCGTCATCCTCCCGCAGGCGCTGGTGCTCGTCATCCCCAGCTTCGTGAACAGCCTGCTCTCGATGTTCATGGACACCTCGCTCGTCACCGTGGTCAGCATGTACGATCTCACCGGCTCGCTGCGGCTCGCGCTCGGCGACCCGCGCTGGCGCAGCTTCTTCCTGGAGGGGTACCTGTTCGTGGCCGCCGTCTACTTCGTCGCGTGCCTGGCGCTGTCGCGCTACAGCCAGTGGCTGGAGCGGCGGCTCGGGGGCTGGGCCCGGCGCCCGCGGGAGGCGCGGGCGTGAGCGGCTCCGGGGCGGACCCCATCATCCAGCTGCGCGGCGTCGCGAAGGCCTTCGGCAAGTTCCAGGCGCTGCGCGGGGTGGACCTCGACGTCGGCCGCGGCGAGCGCATCGTCATCTGCGGGCCCTCCGGCTCGGGCAAGTCCACCCTCATCCGCTGCATCAACCGGCTGGAGGAGCACGACGCCGGGACGGTCGTGGTGGACGGCGTCGAGCTCAGCGAGGACCTGCGCGCCATCGAGCGCATCCGCCGCGAGGTGGGGATGGTCTTCCAGCAGTTCAACCTCTTCCCCCACCTCACCGTGCTCGAGAACGTGGCGCTCGCGCCGCACACCGTGCTGAAGCTGCCGCTCGCCGAGGCCGAGGCGCGCGCCATGCAGCAGCTCGAGCGGGTGCGGATCGGCGATCAGGCGGCCAAGCACCCCGGCCAGCTCTCGGGCGGCCAGCAGCAGCGCGTCGCCATCGCCCGCGCGCTCTGCATGCAGCCGCGCATCATGCTCTTCGACGAGCCCACCAGCGCGCTCGACCCGGAGATGGTGAAGGAGGTGCTGGACGTCATGCTGGAGCTGGCGCGCGGCGGCATGACCATGGTGGTGGTCACCCACGAGATGGGCTTCGCCCGCTCGGTGGCCGACCGGGTGCTCTTCATGGACGCCGGCCGCATCGTGGAGCAGGCGCCGCCGGCGGAGTTCTTCGCTGCGCCGAAGCACGAGCGCACGCGCGACTTCCTGGCCAAGGTGTTGCCGCGGTGAGCCGCGGCGGGGGACGAGCCCCCGCCCTGCGGTCGCGATCGCGGACCGCCGCGCGGCGGCGGAGGGCGAGCCTCCGCCGGCCGCCGGTCCTGGCTACGCCTCCGCGTACACCGGCAGGACGTACGGGCCCTCCGGGATGACCGCCACCGCGGGGTCGCCGCTGGCGCGCACGCTCGCCAGCACCGCCTCCTCCACCGAGTCGACGAGGTGCACGCCGGTGAGGGCGCGGTCGCCCGGGCGGAGGCCGCGGGTGTAGAGGTGCACCCGGGCCAGCTTCATCGGCTTCACCTGCATCTGGGTCTGCCACTCGTCCACGTCGGCGAAGCGCTTCTCCGCGATAGCGGCCAGGAAGCCGTCCTCCCCGAGCGCGAGGAGCCGCTCCTGCGCCGCGACGTACTCCTTCGAGCCCATGCCCTCCGAGCACTCGGAGGCGATGACGAGGTTCGCGCCGGGGGCGAGGATGTCCTTCGGCGACACCATGCCCTTCACCGTCTGGTAGTAGGTCTTGTCGAGCGGGTAGCCTGCGGCGCTCGTCACCACCGTGCGGAAGCGGCGCGGCACCCGCACGATGGCGTACCGCTCGACGAAGCGGACCGCCTCGGCGTGGCTCGCCACCACCTCGCCGTAGTTCACGAAGGAGAGCCGCCGCTCCTCGTCGAGGACGGTGTTCACGCACAGCACCCGCCCCAGCATGGCGGCGATGGCGAGCTGCTCCTCGTGCAGCGGGTTCCCGGCCAGCACGCAGTTGTCCGCCTTCGGATGGGCCATGAAGCGCGAGCTGTGGAAGGTGGTGATGGTCTCCTTGTGGGCGACGCCGGGGGCGATGACCTTCCGGCCGCCCGAGTAGCCGGCCATGAAGTGCGGCTCGACGAGGCCGGTGACGAGCTTCAGCTCCGCGCCGGCGAAGCGGCGGTCGAGCTTCACCGGGGTGCCGGCGGCGGTGCGGCCCAGGTCGAGGTGGGCCGCGTCGTCGCGCGCGTCGTGGTTCTCGACCTTCACGGTCGCGAGCACCCACGGATCCCCGACCAGCTCGGCCAGCTCCGCGCCCTGGTTCGGCCGGTGGAGCCCGGTCGCGACCAGCACCGTGATCCCGGCCCGCGGCACGCCCGCCTCGAGCAGCTCGCGCACCAGCGGCCCGAGGAGGAGCCGGTTCGGCACCGGCCGCGTGATGTCGCAGATGAGGATGCAGGCGCTCGCCTTCCCGGCCGCCTCCTCGCGCAGCGGGCGCGCCGCCACCGGCGCCGCCAGCGCCGCCCGCACGCCCTCCTCGGCGGACGGGAGCACCGGCATCGCGGGCTTGCGGATGACGGTGACGGACAGCTCGTCGGGGAGGCGCAGCGGGAGCGTGCCGCGGCCGTACAGGAGCTCGAGGTCCATGGCCCGGATGATAGCGCCGCGCCGCGGGCATTTCCTCCGGCGGCCCCATGTTCGGAGGGGACGATGACCAGCACCCTCCTCGGCGGACTCCTCGTTCCTGTCCTCTTCAGCGGCGCCCTCGGCTGGGCCCTCTGGCGCTCCCGCGCCGGCAAGGTGCGCCGGATGGCGGACGTCGCGCCCGGGCGGATGGTGATCGCGACGAACCTCGTCAGCTCCCGCCGCCGCCTGCGCTAGCCACTACAGCGCCACGCGGAAGGCGAGGCCCAGGTCGACGACCTGCGGGCCCTGCCGAAAAGCGGGCGTGAAGGTCCCATCGCCGACCGGGTGCGGCGGCACGTCGAGGCCGAGCCGGAACTCCCCGTCGGGCGGTCCGGCGTGACCCGCCACCCAAGCCTCCATCCGGAGGTGCGTCAGCATGAGCAGGGAGAAGTCGAGCCGGACGATGGCCGACCTGCGGGACAGGTTGCCGACCGTGGAGAGGGTGAGGCCCGCGTCGCGCCACGCGCCGAGGCGGGGCACCGCCAGGTACGCGCCGGCGTAGTGGCGACCGACGTAGAACGGCGTGAAGGCGGCGTTCGCCAGCAGGCCGGGGTAGAGCGCCGGGTCGTCGTAGCCGTTCGCGTCGTAGGCGTACTCGACGCCGAAGGTGGTGACGGTGCGGTCCGTCCACCGGTGCTCCCAGCTCACGCCGCCGGTGACCGCCGGCCTGAACCCCGACGGCTGGGACTTCACCACCGAGAGCGGGTCGGCGGAGAAGTTCGGGCCGTAGGTGTAGCGCGGGTTCAAGGACCCCCAGCGGAGCGCCGCCTCGGCGTAGACGTCGAGCTCGCCGAGGCCGACCGAGAGGTCCACCCCGAAGCGGGGATCGAAGCCCTTCTCGACGATGCCGTCGAGGCCCAGCTCCGCCCGGCCGAGGACGAGCTCCGCCCGGGCGGCCCCCCCGACCTTCTGCACCTGTTCAGCCGCCTGATCGCCCTCCAGGACCCCCATCGCGTAGAAGTTCCAGCCGGTCTTCTCCCAGGGCACGTTCAGCTTCACCATGCTCGTCCCCGTCCGCGCGTCGTAGAGGGCGAGCGGATCGAGGTGCTGGCTGTGGAGGTAGTCGGTCGGGTTCCAGAAGTGCCCCACACCCCACTTGACGTGCTGCTTGCCGATCGTGACGAACACCGCACGCTCGATGTCGAAGTTGATCCAGGCCTGGTCGAGCAGCACCTGCTCGTGCTGCGTCCTGGCTGCCACGATCGTGTTGGGCGCGATGGCCGAGACGGTGGGATCGTAGAGGAAGCGCCCGACCACGTAGGCGCGGACGCGGTCGTTGGGCCGCGCGTCGAGATAGGCGTCGGTGAGAAATGGCGCGGACAACGCGTACTGGCCGGGCGGTTGTCCCTGCCGCCCGCTCACGACGGCCTGCAGGTAGGACAGGCCCCCGACCTGCAGGGTCTCCGAGCGCGACGAGAGCGGTGGCGCGAGGGCGGGCGGCGGCGCTGCCGGGACGCGCGCCGCGGCCTGCACCACGCCCGCCCCCGCCGCGCCGGCCGCCTCCGCCCGCACCGCCGCCGCCTCGGCCCGGGCCGCCGCGAGCTCGGCGCGTTCGGCCGCGGTCATCCCGTCGACGGCTCCGCTCGGCGGCGCCGGAGGGGTCACCGTCGCCGGGCCAGCGTCGGCGCCGGAGGGGAGCGCCGGATCGGCAGGCGCCGGCGCGCCGGGCGCGGCGCCGAACACCTCGTCGTCGGAGGGGCGCTCGGGGAGATCCTCCGCCGGCGCGACACCGGCCGCCGCGAGCAGGCACCAGGCGAGGAGCAGGCCGCTCATCGGCTCTTCCCTTCCAGGAACGCCTTCGTGAACAGGTTCGTCTCGAGCGGCCGGAGGTCCACGGCGCGCACCACGATACGGGTCGAGCTGCCTCGCTCCAGCTCGTCGTAGACGCGGATCTCCTCCGGGTACCAGAGCTCGCCGCGCTTCGACTCCGACCAGACCTTCTTCCACCGCGGGTAGAGGCTGGTCCGCAGCAGCTTGCCCGAGGCGGCCAGGTCCTGCCGCTTCAGCACGTTGCCGCTCGCGCCGTCGACCCACAACCGCACCTGCGGGTAGGCGACGTCCACGCCGGGCTTGACCGTGAGCAGGAGCTGGTGGACCTCGTACACGCCGAGGGTCCCGTCCTTCTCCCAGACCGCGTGGTACTCCTCGTCGAGGCGCGACTCGTCGAAGTCGTTCCGCCGCGCGTCGGTCCCGCCGATCCGCTCGCGCTCGGTGCGCCGCTCCCAGCGCCCCACCGTCGGGTCGTAGAACCACAGGTTCTTGTCGGCCCGGAGGTAGCCCTTCCCCTGCTCGGTGCGGGGCGCGGTGAAGAGGAGCATCAGCTTCTCGTCGGCGTCGCGGCGGTAGACCACCAGCTCGTAGACGAGGTCGGTCTTGCCCTGCTCCTTCTGCTCCATGTAGCAGTCGGCCTTGTAGTCGCCGAGGCTCGCCTGCCGCGCGTCGACGCCCCGGACCACCTGCTCCGTCTCCACCGGCGAGAGGCCCCGCGCCGGGGACGCGGCGAGGGCGGCAACGATCCAGCAGGCTGCGAGAGGCCCGCGCATGGTTCACCCCAGGTGCTGCATGGCGCTCACCGGTGAGAGGCGCGCCGCCCGGAGCGCCGGGTAGAGGGCGGCGAGCGTCGTCACCGCGACCACCACGGCCGCCCCGCGCAGCGCGGCCAGCGGCTCGACGGCCAGCGCGAGGTGGCGCTCGACGAGCAGGATCTGCAGCGCGTCCGGCAGCGGGAGCTGCAGCCGATCGAGCCCCGCCGCCAGCCCGGCCGCGGCGAGGGCGCCGGCCGCCGCGCCGGCCAGGGCCAGCAGCGCGGCCTCGGCGAGGAACAGCCGCAGCACCTGGCCGCGCCCCATCCCGATGGCGCGCAGCGTCCCGATCTCGCGCGTCCGCTCGCGGATCGCGATCCAGAGCGTGTTCGTGATGCCCACCACCACGATCCCCATCAGCACCACCCCCAGCACGCCGGTGAGGCCCCGGAGCGCCGAGAACACCCAGCCGAGGAAGGACAGCTCGTCCTCCCAGGTGCTCACGTCGAGGCGCTGCCCGGTCCAGGGCTCCGCCTCGAGGCCCTCCAGCTTCTGCCAGTAGGGCTGCGGATCGGCGTCCACGAGTGGCCAGCCGACGCGCGCCAGCCCGGCCCGGAGCCGCGCTGCCACCGCCGGCGCCTCGGCCGGATCCCGCAGGAACAGGTGGAGGGCGCCGGTCGTGCCGGGGCCGAGTTGCTGGAGGCGCCGCAGGTCCTCGCCGGGCAGGAACGCCACGAACGAGGAGAGCGCGCCCGCGCTTCTCGCCACCGCCACCACCCGCAGGTCGACGGTGTTGCGCACCCCGCGCGGCGTCTGCGCCGACAGCGTCACCGCGTCCCCCACGCCGACCCCCAGCCGGCGCGCCTGGTCCTCGAAGAGCAGGAGCGTGCCGGGGTGGGCGAGTCCCGCGGCGTCACCCGTGACCATCTGCAGGCGCCGGCCGAAGGAGGTCTCGGCCGAGACGTCCACACCGGCCAGCACCACGTCGAGGGCGGCGCGGTCGGAGATGGCCTTCCCGAAGCCGCGCCCACGCTCGGCGGCGAAGGTCAGCTCCGGCACGAGGCGCCGCACCTCCGCCAGCACCTCCGGCGCGCGGCCCAGGACGGGCGAGGCGGCGCCGGCGCGCGGCTTGTAGAAGCCTCCCACGTTAACGTGGCCGGTGAGGAGCGTGGTGGCCGACTGGAGCATGGCGGCGCGTGCCCCGGTGGCGATCGCGCCGAGGAGCAGCAGGAGCGCGGTGACCGCAGCCAGCGCCCCGCCGAGCAGGAGCGACCGGCGGCGGTGCTGGACGAGGTTGCGGGCGGCGATGAGGAGCGTGGCCCACATGTCAGTCGTCCGTCTGCATGGCGGCGAGCGGGCTCACCCGCGTCGCGAGGAGCGCCGGGTAGAGCGCCGCCCCGGCGGTCACGGTCAGCACGGCCAGGAGCGCCACCGCCACCGAGCCGCGCGAGAGCACCGGCACGAGCGCGGGCCCGGAGAAGACGAAGGCCAGCTCGTCGCTCGCGGCCGGGATGCCCCCCATCGCCCGCACCGCCGCCACCAGGAGCGCCCCGAGCCCCGCCCCGGCGCCGCCGAAGACCAGCCCCACCGCCAGCGCCTCGCCGACCACGAGCGCGCGGACGAACCCGCGCTGCGCGCCGATGGCGCGCAGCGTGCCGATCTCGCTCACGCGCTGCAGGGTGGCGATGACGAGCGCGTTGCTGACGATGACGAGCGCCACCGCCAGCACGACCGCGACCGCCGCCCAGAGCACGAGCCGGGCCACGGCCACGAACTCGCCCACCGCGCCCGAGGCCTCCTGCCAGGAGACGGCCCGGAGCGACAGCCCCGCCCGGCGCCCGGCGGCCTCGATGGCGAGGGCGGCCTCGGCGGAGCGGGAGGGGTCGTCCAGGATCACGGCCGCGTGCGGCGCGACGCCGCGGTCGAGCTCCTCCTGCGTCGCCGGCGCGGCCGGGCGCGCGACGTGGCGCGGCGGCGGGGCGGGCTCGGCGATGCGAGCGCTCCTCCCCTCCTCGACCACGGCGCTGCCCGGGCCGAAGAGCGCCGCCTCCGCCTCCTCGCGCGAGAGGCCGCCGGTCCCGGACGCCTCCTGCAGCGCGTGGATCTCGGCCGCGCGCTCCGGCGTGAGCCAGCCGTACAGCTCGCGGAAGGACAGGAGGTCGAGCAGGCTCGCGGCGGCGGCGAAGGTGGAGCTCTCGAGGCCCCGGAACTGGACGAAGCCCCACACCTTCACGTTGACCGCGCGCGTGTAGCCGGACCGGCTGGCGGCCTGGAGGGTGACCGTGTCGCCCGGCCGCACCGCATACAGCCGCAGGAGCGGCGCGAGCTCGCCGTAGAAGATCCGGTAGCGGGCCTCGAAGGTCGCGTCGTCCACCGTGAGGAGCGCGTCGAGGAGGCGCGTCAGATCGGGCTCGGCCGAGCCGAGCGCGCGCCGCAGCCGCCGGCCCGCCTCCTCCGCCTGGAGCGGGTCGAGCTGCAGCAGGATCTCGCGCGCCTGCCGCCGCGCGTCGGCGGCGGCGCGCGCCAGCTCGGGGTCGCCGGCGAGGCGGCGGTGCCGCTGGAGCGCGTCGTGGATCTGGTCGAGGCGCCGCGCCGTCTTGAGCTTCAGCCACTCCTCCGCGTACCGCTTTCCCACCAGGAGCCCGCGCGCACCCGGCGGCACGAGCTGTCCCTCCACCACCTCCAGCCGCTCGAAGGCGCGCCGGAACGCCTCGAGATCGGTCCCGACGTACCGCACCGGCAGCGCCGCGCTGCTCGCCGCGAGGGGCGCGACGCGGTTCTCGAGCAGCTCGAGCGCGCCGAGCGGGTCGCGCGGGTAGCCCTTCCAGAACGGGTCCGAGGCCGCCTGGGCGAGCGCCGCGACCTGGTCCGGATCCTCCGCCGCCGCCCCGTCGAGCCCGCCGGGCCCGGCGCGCTCCGCCTGGAGGAGGGCCACCATGCGGCGGGCGCGCGCGCGGTGGGCCGTCTCGCGCGCCGCGAGCTCCGGGCCTCCACCCACCTCGCGGGCCCGGACGTCGGCGCGCAGCTCCTCCAGCGCCACGTCGAAGGCGCTCGGCACGAGGAGCGAAGCCTCGCCCACGCCCATGGGCACCACCGCCTTCACGCCAGGCACCGCCGTCACCGCCGCCTTCACCCGGGCGAAGTCCTCGAACGGCAGGAGGTCGGGCTCCCCGAGCGTGCCGCCGTAGAGCGCCACCACGTCGCGCGACCGCGCGTCCTGGAGCTGGAGCTGCCCGGAGAGGCTGCCCTGGACCGCGGCCGCCATGCCCCGGTCCATCGCCTCCACCACCGCCCCGCCCGCCACCGCCAGCGCGGCCGCGAAGAGGACGATCCCCCCGACCACCGCGGTCTTGGCGCGGCTCGCCACGAGGTCGCGGAGCGCGATCCGCAGCAGGATCCCGGCGGCGGCGGGGCGGCCGATCATGCGCCGCCCCCCAGCGCCCGCGGCTCGGCCGGCGCGACCAGGCGCCCGTCCGCGATCTCGACGAGCCGCGAGGCGTGCCCCATGACGCGCGGGTCGTGGGTCGAGAAGACGAAGGTGGTGCCGTCCCGCTGGTTCAACTCCTTCATGAGGTCCACCACCTCGCCGCCGGTGCGCGAGTCGAGGTTGGCGGTGGGCTCGTCGGCGAGGACGAGCGCCGGGCCTCCGACGAGAGCGCGCGCGATGGCCACGCGCTGTCGCTGGCCGCCGGAGAGCTCGCTCGGGCGGTGGCGGGCATGGGCGTCGAGGCCCACCCGGGCGAGCAGCTCCGCCACCCGCGCCCGCCGCTCGCGGCGCGCGCGCCCGCCCTGCAGGAGCAACGGCAGCTCCACGTTCTGCTCCACCGACAGCACCGCCACCAGGTTGAACGTCTGGAAGACGAAGCCGATGCGCCGGAGCCGGAGCTCCGTCAGCGCGCGCTCGCCGAGGGAGGCGGTCGGCTGCCCGGCCACCGACACGGAACCGGCCGTGGGGGTGTCCATGCAGCCGACCAGGTTGAGGAGCGTGGTCTTGCCGCTCCCCGAGGGTCCCGCGATGGCCAGGAACTCGCCCTGCTCGATCTCGAGCGAGACGCCGGACAGCGCCCGGACCTCGGTCTTGCCGAGCCGGTAGACCTTGCTCACCTCCTGCACCGAGACGATCGCCTCGCGCATCGGTCCGCCTCCGCCGGTCGCGTCGCCGCCGCTACAGGGTCTCGACGTGGCCGTCCTGGTACGTGACGGTGACGGTGGTGTCGTTCGCCACCGCGAGCGCCGCCAGCGCCTTGTCGCCGGCGTCCGCCACGCTGCCGGTGCCGGTCAGGCTGGCGAGATCGTAGGTGAGCGCGCCGTGCGCGCCGTCCTTGGCGGTGAAGACGAGCGGGATGTCGCCGGTGAGGCCGCCTTCACCCCAGTCCGCCGCGATCTTGAAGGTCGCGTCGACGTCGACCGTGGCCGGCGACCTGAGCTGCGCCGTGCCGGCGTCGCGGTACGCGACGTGAAACGTGCCGAGGTCGACCGTGGCCGTGCCGTTCGCGGCCGCCGTCACCACCGCCCCACCCGGGCCGGTGAGCTTCCCCGACCAGCTCACGACCAGGAGGTTCGCCCCGGCGCCGCGCGTCACGACGAGCTGGACCGTCTCGTGCCAGGTGACGCCGCGCCGGACGACGTCGCCGGCGCCCGTGAAGTGGCTCTGGGTGCTGGAGTCGGTGCACCATGTCCCGGATAGGCCGTGATCGGCCTTCACGTCCACGCACTTCCCCGCGGCGGGCGGGCTCTGCCACCCCGACGCGTCCTGCACCCGCAGCATCGAAGTCGCGCCGTCCGTCAGCATCAGCACGCCGGCGGCTGCGTTCCCGATGGCCGCCGGGCCCGCGGCCAGGGCGGTGCTCCCGCCGCTCCCCCCGGTACCGCCCGTCCCCCCACCGCCGGCGCCGCTGCCACCTCCACCGCTCGGCCCGCCGTTCGAGCCCTGGTCGGCCGGCGTGCCCTTCCCACCGTTTCCGCTCCCGCACGCCAAGGTGAGCGCCGCCGCCGTCGTGCACGCCGCCGTGATCCACGCTGCTCTCGTCATGCCTCGATCTCCCTCTCGGACTGCTCGTCCGTCTCCGCCGCCGAGCCCTCCTCGGCGAAGGTCCAGCACCGCACCTCCAGCTCCAGCCCATTCGCCGCCAGCGCGCCGGCGTAGCCGGGCGCCGGCCGGAGCGTGACCACCGTCGAGCACGCAGGCTCCTCGCCCGCTGAGAACGCTCGGCGCAGCACCGCCGGATCGGGACCGAACCCCACCTCGACGGCCTCGAGCGCTGCGGTGAGCCCGACGCCGGCCGCCTTGAGCAGGGCCTCCTTTCGCGTCCAGCAGGCGAAGAAGGCCCGCGCCCGCGCCTCGCCCGCGAGCGCGCGGAGCGCCCGCGCCTCGCCCGGCGCGAAGAACTGGTCGGCCACGGCCGCCAGGGCGGCCATGGGCCGGACGCGCTCCACGTCGATCCCCACCTCCCGGTCCGCCGCCACCGCGTACAGCGCCAGCTCCTCGGAGTGCGAGGCGCTGAAGCGCGGGCCCCCGCCCGCGAGGCGCGGCTTGCCGAAGGGACCTCGCTCGAAGGCGACGGCGCTCGGCGCGAGACCCAGGTAGCGGGCGAGGAGGAGCCGCAGCTGCCCGCGCGCCGCGATGAACCGGTCCCGGTGAACGGCGAAGCGGAAGCGCGCGGCGCGGCGCAGCTCGTCGTCGGAGAGCGAGGCCGCCAGCGCCCGCAGCTCCGGCGCGGGGAGCGTGAGCCGGGCGCGCCAGGCGTGGACGGTACCTGCGTCCAGCACGGGGTCCGGGGGCGGTCGGGTGAAGGGCGTCACGTGACGCCTCGGGCCAGGCCGCCGAGGTCCTCGGCGAGCGCCGCCAGCGCACCCGAGCCGTGCGCGAAGGGGAAGAAGTGGCCTCCAGGCAGCATCCGCAGCTTCCAGCCGCCGCGCGTCTGCTCGCGCCATCCCTCGAGCTCGGTCCAGCCCACCTCGTCGTCGTCGAGCCCGCCCAGCGCGGAGACCGGGCACGCGAGCGGCGGGCCCGGTCGGTAGGCGTAGGTCTCGCCCAGCTCGAGGTCGGCCCGTAGCACCGGGACGAAGAGCGCCCGCAGCTCGGGGTGGGTCAGCACGCCGGCCGGCGTCCCGCCCATCCGCTCGATGCGGGCCACCAGCTCCGGCTCGGACAGCGCGTGCAAGGATTCCCGCGGCCGCGCCAGCTGCGGAGCGCCGTGCCCGGAGGCGATGAGCACCGCCGGGGAGAGTTGGTGCTCGCGCTCCAGGGTCCGCGCCACCTCGAACGCCACCAGCGCGCCCAGGCTGTGGCCGAAGAGCGCGAAGGGGGGCCGGAGGAACGGGAGCAGCGCCCCCACGGCCCCGCGCACGAGCGACTCCATCCGGCAGAGCCGGGGCTCGCCGAGTCGCCGCCCGTGCCCGGGCAGCTCCACCGGGCAGACCTCGGCGCTCGCGAGCGCGCGGCGCCAGCAGGCGTAGGCGGAGGCGCCCGCGCCCGAGTGCGGGAAGCAGAACAGGCGCAGCCGCCCGCCCGCCGGGCGGGGCGGGTAGGGCAGCCACGGCGACGCCGGCGGCGAGGCCGTGAACGCGAGCGGCTCGGGCGCGCTCACGGCACCACCTCCGGGGCGGCGAGGGCGCGGCCGGACCCGGCGGGCGCCTCCGGCGTCGGCTCCGTCAGGTCGAGGGCGATGAAGGTGCGGAAGGTGCGGCGCGACGCGGCCACCGCCGCCACGACCAGCATGGCGGCGCCGCAGCCCGCGTAGATGGCGGGGACCTTCCGCCCCGTCCAGTCGGCGGCCAGGCCGGCGAGCATCATGGCGATCGGCGAGATGCTGCCGGCGATGGTACCGAGGAGGCCGAAGACCCGACCGCGCATGTCCTCCGGCGTCGTGACCTGGACGATGGTGACGACGTAGATGGTGAGGGCACCGCCGAACGCGCCGCCGAGCGCCGCCACCGCCAGCGCCGGCAGCGGGTGCCTTACCAGCGCCAGGGCGAGGCAGGTGCCCGCCTGGAGCGCGAAGAGCGCCAGCATCCGGGCCCGCCGCGCGCCGCCCGACGGACGCCCGATCCCGGCCGCGACCGAGCCGGCGAGCGAGCCCACCCCGTACGCCGCGGCGATGAAGCCGTACCAGCGCGCGTCCGCGCCGAGCGTGTCCTCCACGAAGAACGGCATGAGGACGATGATCGGGACGGCGAAGAAGTTGAGGGCGGCCGAGGCGAGCACCAGCGAGCGCAGGCCCCGCGCGGCCCAGATGTAGCGGAACCCGCGCCCGAGCTCGGCCAGGAACTCCAGCGCGGCGCGCCGCCCGTTCGTCCGCCGCGCCGGGAGCCGCTGCGGGATCTGGATGAAGGCCTCGGTCCCGGCGGAGAAGAGGAACGAGACGCCGTCGATGAGCAGCATGATGGGCGCCCCGACGGCGGTGAAGAGGATTCCGCCGAGCCCCTGCCCCGCGAAGGTGGAGAGCTGCGCGACCACCTCGATCGCCGAGTTGGCGCCGCCGATCCGCTGGCGCGGGACGAGGTCGGGGATGGCGGCCGAGATGGCGGGGTTGAAGAAGGCACTCGCGGCGTCGAGGAGAACGGTCAGGACGGCGAGCCCGATGAACCCGGCCGTCGCGCCGGGCCGCGCCACGTACATCCACGTCCCGGCGAGGAGCAGCGCCACCCCGCTCAGCGCGTCGGTGGTGATGAGCACGTTCCGCCGCGAGTGGCGGTCGGCGTACGTCCCGCCGATGGGCTCGAGCAGCAGCGACGGGACGCTGGAGAGGACGAGGTAGAGCCCGAGCAGCGTCGCCGAGCCGGTCGCCTCCTTCACCCACCACGAGGTCGCGAGCACGAAGGCGTGGTTGCCGAGCGCGCTCACGAGCTGGCCTTGCCATAGCAGGACGAAGTTCTTGTTGAACAGCCGCGTGGGGCGGGCCGGCGCGTCAGCGGACATGGCGAGAGCTCCCTTCCGCCGCCTCGAGGGCGAGCGCGAGCGCCGCGGCGAGGGCGCGGACGTGCGGTTTGTCGAGCATGGTCAGGTGGTCGCCGGGGACCTCGATGACGTCGACGCCGCCGGCGGCGAGCGCCTCCCAGCCGAGGCCGCCGGTTCCGCGCGCAGCCGCGGTGCGCACGACGGTGATCCGTCCCGGGTAGGGGGCAGGTCGGTAGCGGCGGAACGCGTCGGTGTGGGCCCGCAGCACGCGCACGAAGCGGGCGAACTGCGCCTCCGTCACCTCGGGCAACAACCAGCCGATCCGTCGCGCCTCGGCGTACACGTGGGCGACCTGGGACCCCGGGTCGAGCCGCCGGAGGTGCTCCGCCACCAGCGGCACGTGCTGCCCGAAGGTGTCGACGAGGTAGGCGGCGTCGTCGAGCGGGACGTCGCCCGGGACGCGCGGCCCCTGGTCGAGCAGCGCGAGGCAAGCCACCTCCTCGCGCGCGGCGCGCAGCCGTTGCGCCAGCTCGAAGGCGACCGCCACGCCCATCGACCAGCCGCCGAGGAGATACGGCCCCGACGGCTGGCGCGCGCGGATCGCCGCCAGGTACCGGGCCGCCATCGCCTCGATGGTGGTGTCGAACGGACCTTCACCCTCGATGTCGGGCGCCTGCAGCCCCAGGAACGGCCGCTCCTTCCCCATGGCGCGCGCCAGGCGCGCGTACCAGTGGACGCTCCCGCCCGACGGGTGCACGAACCAGAGCGGCCGCCGGTCTCCTCTCGGCTGGAGCGGCACCACCGCCGACGGGGGCTCCCCGCCCGCCAGCGCGCGGAGCACGCGCGCCAGCTCCTCGATGGTGGGCTCGGAGAAGAACGCGGCCAGCGACAGGCCACGCCCGAGCCGCTGCTCGATGAGCGCCAGCGCGCGCACCGCGAGCAGCGAGTGGCCCCCCAGCTCGAAGAAGCGGTCGCGCACGCCGACCGGGTGGACCTCCAGCACCTCCTCCCAGATCTGGCGCAGCTCGGCCTCGAGGAGGTCGCGGGGCTCGAGCGGCGGCTCGCCGCGGGCCCGCGCCCCGGCGTCCGGCGCGGGCAGCGCCCGCCGATCGACCTTTCCGCTCGGCGTGAGGGGCAGCGCGTCGAGCGCGACGAAGGCGGAGGGGATCATGTGCTCGGGCAAGGTCCGCGCCAGCGCCTCGCGCAGCCGCGCCGGGTCGATCGTCTCGCCGGTCGCGGGGACGACGTACGCGACCAGCCGGAGGCCGCCCGACGCGGCGGCGCACGCCACCACCGCCGCGCTCCGCACGCCCCGCGCGCGGCGCAGCGCGGCCTCGATCTCGCCCGGCTCGACGCGGAAGCCGCGGATCTTGACCTGGTCGTCGAGCCGCCCGACCAGGTCGAGCGCCCCGTCCGGCCGCCACAGCGCGACGTCGCCGGTGCGGTACATGCGGACGCCCGGGTCGGGCGCGAACGGATCGTGGACGAACCGCTCGGAGGTGAGCTCGGGGCGGTTCAGGTAACCGCGCCCGACGCCGGCGCCGCCGACGCACAGCTCGCCCGGCACGCCCGGCGGCTGGAGCTGCCCCTGCCGGTCGAGCACGTAGGCGCGGACGTTCGCGATCGGCCTACCGATCGGGACGCGCGTGCCGGGCGGCGCAGCGGGATCGACGCGGTGCCAGGCGGCGGCGACGGAGGTCTCGGTAGGTCCATAGGCGTTGAGGAATTGCCGCCCGGCCGCCCAGCGGGCCGCCACCTCGACCGGGCACGCCTCGCCGCCGGAGACGACGGTGCGCAGCGCGGGCAACCCCTCGGAGGGCAGCAGCGCCAAGACCGCGGGCGGGAGCGTGGTGATCGCGATCGCGCGGTCGGCGAGGAGCCGCCTCAGCCCGGCGATCGACGCCCTCTCGTTGCGCGACGCGACGTGGAGCTCCGCCTGGCCCGCGAAGGTCGCGAAGATTTCCAGCACCGAGGCGTCGAACCCGAAGGAGAAGAACTGCAGCACCCGCGCCTCCGGACCGAGGCCGGCCACCTGGGCGTAGGCGCGCGCCACGTTGCAGAGGCCGCGGTGGTGGAGGAGCGCCCCCTTGGGCCGGCCCGTCGAGCCGGAGGTGTAGATGGCGTACGCGAGCTGGTCGGGCGAAGCCTCGCGGCTCGGCCGGAGCTCCATGCCGGAGGAGAACAGCGCGGCCGGATCGACGCAGCGCACGCCGGGCGAGACCGCCAGCGACCGCGTCAGCTCGGGCGCCGCGACGAGGACGCGGGCGCCGGAGTCGGCCAGCGTGAGCTCGATCCGCTCGCGGGGGTAGGCCGGGTCGAGGGGCAGCCAGGCCCCGCCCGCCTTCAGCACGGCCAGGAGCGCGGCCACCATGGCGGCGCCGTCGTCGAGCGCGAGCGCGACGAGCGCCTCGGCGCCCACCCCCAGCTCGGCCAGGCGCAGGGCCGCGCGGGCCGCGCGTCGGTCGAGCTCGGCGTAGCTCAGGCGCTCGGCGCCGGTGTCGAGCGCGACAGCCTGCGGGCGCGCCGCGACCGCGGCCTCGAACGGGCGGTGCGCCCCTCCCTCCCACGGCGCGGGCATGCGGGTGGCGTTCCAGGTCTCGAGCACGAGCCGTCGCTCCGCCTCGGAGGCGAGCGGGACCTGCCCGAGCGGCCGCTCCGGGTTCGCGGCGAGCGCCTCGAGCAGCGTGGCGAGCTGGGAGAGGAGCCGGGACGCCGACGCGCCGTCCAGGCGATCCACGTCGTGCAGGAGCCGCAGCACCAGCACGCGGTCGACGCCGGCCACCAGCGTCACCGGGTAGGGGTTCGCGTCCGCCGTCCGCACGTCGGCGACGGTCAGGGTCCCCGCGCCGCCCGCGCCCTCCTCGGGGTAGTTCTGGAAGACGAGCAGCGTCTCGAACAGCGGGGTGCCGCGCGGTACGGCGCTCCAGCCCTGCACGTCGACCAGCGGCGCGTAGGCGTACTGGCGCGCCTCCAGCTGCTCCGCCTGGAGGGCCGAGAGCCAACGGACGACCGGCGCGTCGGGCGGGAGCCTCACCCGCACCGGCAGGGTGTTGATGAAGAGCCCGAGCATCTCCTCCACGCCGGGCAGCTCGGGCGGCCGGCCCGACACGGTCGCGCCGAACACCACGTCTTCCAGCCCGCCGTAGCGCCCGAGGAGCAGCGCCCACGCGCCTTGCATCACGGTCCCGAGCGTCACCCGCGCGCCACGGGCGAGCCGCTGCAGGCGATCGGTCGCCTCCGGCGAGAGCCGGAGCGTCTGCTCCTGCGCCGCCCCGGGCGCAGGCGCCGGCGGCCGCTCGACCGCCAGCGGCGTCGGGCCCTCCACGCCTTCGAGGGCGCGCCGCCAGAAGCGCTCGGCCTGCGCGCGATCCTGCTGGCGTAGCCAGGCGACGTAGTCGCGGAAGGGCCGGGCGGGCGCCAGCACGGGCGCGGCGCCCCGCCGGGCGGCCTCGTAGCCGGCGAGGACCTCCTTGAGCAGGAGCGGCACCGACCAGCCGTCGAGCAGCACGTGGTGATAGGTCCAGACCAGCCGGTGCGCGCGCGGCCCGGTGCGGGCGAGGTGCAGCCGCATGAGCGGTGGCGTCGCGACGTCGAACCCGCGCCGCCGCTCCTCGGCGGCGAGCGTCGAGAGCCGCGCCTCCTGCTCGGCCGGGGAGAGCCCGCTCCAGTCCAGCACCGCGAGCGGGAGGTCCACCGTGCGCTGCACCACCTGGAGCGGCTCGCGCAGACCGTCGCCGGCGAAGCCGGTGCGGAGGACGGGGTGGCGCGCCAGCGCAGCGGCCCAGGCTCGCCCCAGCGCGCCCACGTCGAGGTCGCCCTCGAGCAGGCAGGAGAGCTGCTCGACGTAGAGCCCGGCGTCGGGCGCGAGCCGCCCGTGGAACAGCATGCCCGCCTGCATCGGCGTGAGCGGGTAGAGGTCCTCGATCTGGCTGCGATCCATGCGCCTACCCCTCCTCCGCCTCGGCCAGCTCGCCCAGGATCCGGTCCACCTCCGCCGGGCTCCACCCGAAGGCGGAGCCGTCGGGGCGACCCGGCGCCGCGCGCGCGGCGGCGGCGAGGTCGCGGAGCGCGCGCAGGAAGGCCGCGGCGACGGCGGCGATGGTCTCCCCGCGGTGCGTGCTCGGCGCGTAGCTCCAGGCCACGCGCAGCGCGCCGCCGCTCACCGCCGCGTCCACCTCGACGAGGTGCAGGCGCCGCGTCCGCGGGCTCCGCTCCGGTCCGCGGTCCTCCGCGGCCGGACGGAGCGGGCCGCCCGTGAGCGCGCCGTCGACCTGCCCGAGGTAGTCGACCGCGACCTGCGCCGGACCGGCAGCGGCGAGCCGGGCGCGGACCGCCGGGTCAGGCGCGAGGTATCGCAGCACGCCGAACCCCACCCCGTGCCCTGGCACCCGCCGCAGCGCCGCCTGGACGAGGCCGAGCGCCTGGCGCACGTCGCCGGCCGCGGACAGGTCGAAGGCGACCGGGTAGAGCGCGGTGAACCAGCCCACGGTGCGGGACGGGTCGAGCGGCTCCGGCAGCTCCTCCCGACCGTGCCCCTCGAGGTCGAGCCGGACCACCGGCGAGCCCGTCCAGCCGGCGAGCGCGTGCGCGACCGCGGCGAGGAGCAGCTCCTCGACGCCGGCGCCGAGCGCGGCGGGCGCCTCCTGCAGCAGCGCACGGGTCTCGTCGGGGGTGAGCTCGACCTCCACGCTGGCAGCGTCCTCCTCGGTGGCGGTGCCGCCGCCGAGGTCGACCGGGAGCGGCGCACCGGGGGGGAGCGCCTCCCAGTACGCGAGCTCGCCGTCCAGGGCGCCCGAGGCTGCGAGGCGCCCCAGCGCCGCGGTCCAGTCGCGGTAGGCGCTCGTCTTCCGCGGAAGGTGCGGCACCTCGCCCGCCGCCCGCGCCTGGTAGGCGCGCTCGAGGTCCTCGAGCAGGAACCGCCACGACACGCCGTCGACGGCCAGGTGGTGCACCACGAGCAGCAACCGGCCCGGCCGCGCCGGGCCGAGGTCGAGGTAGGTGGCGCGGACGATCGGGCCCCGCGCCAGGTCCAGCGAGCGCTGCACCTCGGCGCTGATCCGCTCGATCGCCGGGCGCACTTCCGCCTCGGCGAGCGCCGAGAGGTCCTCCCATCGCAGCGGCGCGTCGTCCTCGCCGGGCGGCGCGCAGCGCTGCCGCCACCCGTCGGCGGTGCGCTCGAGGCGCAGCCGCAGGGCGTCGTGGTGCTCGGCGAGGTCCCGCAGCGCCGCGGCCAGCGGCGCGCGCGCCAGCGGCACCGCGGACTCGAACAGCAGCGACTGGTTGAAGTGGTGCGGCTCGTCCGGCTCGCGCTCCAGGAACCACCGCTGGATGGGGCCCAGGGCGATCGGCCCGACCACCGGTCCCTGCTCCGCGGCGGGCACCGCCGCCGTGCCGGCTGTCGCGGCCAGTCCCGCCACGGTCGGCGTCTCGAAGACCTGCCGCGGGGTGAGGTGGAGCCCGGCCTCGCGGGCGCGCGCCACGATCTGGATCGACAGGATCGAGTCGCCGCCCAGCGCGAAGAAGTCGTCGTCGACGCCGATCTCGGGGACGTTCAGCACCTCGGCCCAGATGCGGGCCAGCGCCACCTCCGCCGGCGTCGCCGGCGCGCGGCCTCGCCGGGCCGGCGCGGCGGCCGGCGCGGGCAACGCCGTGCGGTCCACCTTGCCGTTCGCGCTGAGCGGGAGCTCCGCGAGCCGCACGAACGCGGCCGGGATCATGTAGGGCGGCAGGCGGGCCGCGAGGTGCGCCCGCAGCGCGGCCTCGTCGAGCTCGGCGCCCTGCGCCGGGACGACGTAGGCGACGAGCCGCCTCGCTGCGCCGTCCTCCTTCACCGCCGCCACGGCGCTGCGCACCGAGGCGTGCTCCGCCAGCGCCGCCTCCACGTCGCCCAGCTCGACGCGGAACCCGCGCAGCTTCACCTGGTCGTCCAGGCGCCCGAGACACTCCAGGTTCCCGTCCGGGAGCCACCTCGCGCGGTCGCCGCTCCGGTACATCCGCTCGCCCGGGTGGAAAGGATCGGGGAGGAACCGCTCGGCGGTGAGCTCCGGCCGGCGCCAGTAGCCGAGGCCCACACCGGCGCCGGCGATGAACAGCTCGCCGGGCACGCCGATGGGGGCCGGCTGGAGGTGCCGGTCGAGGACGTACAGCCGCGTGTTCTGGATCGGCTTGCCGATGGGGACGGGCCGAGGCGGGAGCTCGCCCGCCGAAGGAGTCCAGTACACGGCGCACCCCACCGTCGTCTCGGTGGGCCCGTACTCGTTGACGAGCGCCGTGTCCGGGGCGTGCCGGCGCCAGAAGGCGACGTGCTCCGGCAGGAGGTTCTCGCCGCCGATGATGAAGGCGCGCGTCCGGCCCGCGGCGCGGTTCGCGCCCACCTGCTCGGCGAGGACCGCCAGGTGGGCCGGGGTGATCTTGACGAGCGAGAGGTCGCGCCCCTGGACCAGCACGTCCGCGAGCGCCCCGATCCCCTCCGCCTCCGGCACGAGGTGCACGGTCCGGCCCGCCGCCAGCGGGCCGAAGAGGCTGGTCACCGTCAGGTCGAACGAGATGGACGACTGCACCGGCGCGCCCTCCCCGCCCTCGAGCGGGTAGCACCGCAGGCAGTGGACGAGGTAGTTGACGAGCGCGCGGTGCGGGATCACCGCACCCTTCGGCCGCCCGGTCGAGCCCGAGGTGTAGATCACGTACGCGGGATCCTCGGGGACGGCCGCGCAGGCCGGCCGCCCGGTGGGCTCGGCCGCGAGCGCCGCCGCCTCGTCGTCGAGGCACAGCACCGTCCGCCCGGCGCCTGCGACGCGCGCCGCGAGCCGGCCCTGGGTGAGGACGACCGGCGCGGCGGCGTCCTCGAGCATGTAGGCGAGCCGCTCGCGCGGGTATCCGGGGTCGAGCGGGACGTACGCGCCGCCCGCCTTCCACACCCCGAGCAGCGCCACCAAGAGCTCCGGCGCGCGCTCCATGCACACGCCGACGAGCTGCCCAGGCCCGACGCCCTGGCGCTGCAGCCGGCGCGCGAGCTGGTCGGCGCGGCGGTCGAGCTCGCCGTAGGTGAGGGTGGCGGCGCTGCCGCGCACGGCGATCGCGTCCGGGGCCGCGGCGGCGTGCCGCTCGACGAGCGCCTGGGCGCAGGCGTCGCGCGGGTACGGCGCCGCCGTGGCGTTCCACCCTTCGACCACCTGGCGCCGCTCCGCCTCGGGGACGAGCGCGGCGCGCCCCACCGGCGCGTCGGGATCCGCCACCAGCGCGGCGGTGAGGACCTGCAGGTGCTCCGCCATCCGCGCCACCGTGGCGGCGTCGAACAGGTCGCTGTCGTACTCGAACATCCCCTTCAGCCCGTCGGGTTCGTCGACGGCGAAGAGGGTCAGGTCGAACTTGGCGCTCCCGGTGTGGACGTCGAGCGCGGAGCAGTCGAGGCCACCGGCGGCCCCGGCGCGCTCGCGCGCGCTCTGGAACACGAACATGACCTGGAAGAGCGGGCTGTGGCCCAGGCTGCGACCGGGCCGCACCGCATCGACCACCATCTCGAACGGCACGTCCTGGTGCGCGTAGGCCCCGAGCGCCGCCTCGCGGACGCGGCGCAGCACCTCGCGGAAGCTGGGCTCGCCGGAGAGGTCGGCGCGCAGCGCGAGCGTGTTGACGAGCAGCCCCACCAGCCCCTCCAGCTCGGCGCGGCCCCGGTTCGCGATGGGCGTCCCGACGCAGACGTCCTCCTGGCCCGACCAGCGGTGGAGCAGGACGGCGAAGGCGGCCAGCGCCGCCATGAACGGCGTCGCCCCCTCGCGGGCGCCGAGCGCGCGGAGCCGCTCGCTGACGTCGGCGGGGAGCGCGAACGGGACGCACCCGCCCCGGAAGCCCTGCACCGCCGGCCGCGGCCGGTCGCCGGGGAGCTCCAGCGCCGGCGGCGCCGGGGAGAGCGCCCGCTTCCACCAGCCGAGCTGGGCCTCGAGCACCTCGCCCCTGAGCCAGCCGCGCTGCCAGGCGGCGTAGTCTGCGTACTGCAAGGGGACGGGCGGCAGCTCCGGCGCGCGACCCGCCTGGAGCGCCTCGTACACCGCGATGAGCTCGCGCCCGACCACGCGGCCCGACCACTCGTCGCCCACGATGTGGTGCGTGCACAGCACGAGCAGCTGGTCGTCGTCGGCGAGGCGCACCACCAGCGCGCGCAGGAGCGGGCCGTGCGCGAGGTCGAACGGGCGGCGCACCGCCTCCTCGGCCAGGCGCCGCGCCTCGCGCTCGCGCTCCTCGGCGGGCCGCGCGCGCAGGTCGACCACGGGCACGGGGACCTCGAGGGACGGCAGGATCACCTGCCGCGGCTCGCCGCCCTCGGCCGGGAACACGGTGCGCAGCGCCTCGTGCCGCGCGATCACCGCGGCCACGCTCTGCGCGAGGAGCGCCAGCTCGAGCACGCCGCGGACGCGGGTCACCTCGGGAATGTGGTAGGCGGCGCCGCCGGGGTTGAGCTGCTCCAGGAACCACAGGCGCTGCTGGGCGAACGAGAGCGGCAGCGGGCCGGCCCGCGGCACGACCGGGATGGGCTCGACCGGCACGCCGCCGGCGGCGCGCCGCAGGCGGTCGATCGCCTCGGCCAGGTCGGCGAGGCCCGGCGTCTCGAAGACGGCCCGCAGCGGCAGCTCGACCCCCAGCGCGCGCCGCACCCGCGACACGAGCTGCGTGGCGAGCAGCGAGTGGCCGCCCACGTCGAAGAACCCGTCGTTGCGCCCGACCCGCTCGACGCCCAGCAGCTCCGACCAGATGGACGCCAGCAGCTGCTCGGCCGGCGTGCGCGGCGGCTCGTAGCGGCCGCGCAGCTCGGCCGAGGCCCAGTCCGGCGGCGGCAGTCCGCGGCGGTCGAGCTTCCCGCTCGGCGTGAGCGGCAGGGCCGGCAGCGCCACGAAGGCGGCCGGGATCATGACGTCGGGGAGCCGCTCCTGAAGGAAGGCACGCAGCGCTGCGACGCCCGGGCCGCCGGCGTCGGCCACCACGTAGGCGGCGAGCACCGGCTGGCCTCGCGACGCGCCGGGCGGCACGGCGGCCACGACGATCGCGTCGCGCAGGGCGGGGTGCTGGCGCAGCACCGCCTCCACTTCGCCCAGCTCGACCCGGGCGCCGCGGATCTTCACCTGCTGGTCGAGCCGGCCCAGGAACTCGACGTCGCCCGAGGGCAGGAAGCGCGCGCGGTCCCCGGTGCGGTAGAGGCGCGCGTCAGACTCGGCGGCGAAGGGGTCCGGGAGGAAGCGCTCCGCGGTCAGCTCCGGCCGGTGGAGGTACCCGGCGGCGACGCCCGCGCCTCCCACGTACAGCTCGCCCGCGACGCCGACCGGCACCGGCTCCATGGCAGGGTCGAGCACGTAGAGGCGCGTGTTGGCGAACGGGCGGCCGATGGGGACGGTGCGCTCGTCGGGGAGCGCGACGTCGCGGTCTTCGAACCACGAGCTGTCGATGGTGGTCTCGGTGAGGCCGAACGAGTTCACGACGCGCGCGCCGGGATCGCACAGGCGCGCCAGCGCCCTGTACTCGCCCACCTGCCAGACGTCGGAGCCGCACACGACGAGCTTGAGGCCAGCGAGGCGCTCGCCGGCGGCGGCCAGGTGCTGCATCACGCTCCGCAGCACGGCCGGGACGAACTCGGCCGCGTCGATGGCCTCGGCGCGCAGGAGCGCCACCAGGCGCGCGGGGTCGAGCAGGTGCTCGCGGGGGCAGAGGACGAGCTTTGCGCCGGAGCCGAGCGCGCGCGCCAGGTCGCCGGTGAAGACGTCGAAGCCGCAGCTCGCCATCTGGAGGTGCGCGGTCAGCTCGGGGAGGCGGTACGCCTGCTCCCACCCGAGGTAGGCGTTCACGAGGTTCCGGTGGCGCACCACCGTCCCCTTCGGCTTGCCGGTCGACCCCGAGGTGTAGACGAGGTAAGCGACGTCCTCCGGCGCGGTGGCGCGCCCGGGGGCACCGGCCGGCTGGCGCGCGATCTCCTCCGCCTCGGCGTCGACGAGCAGCCGCGGCGCGCCGCCGGGGAGCCGGCCGGCGGTGGCGGCGTCCGTCACCACCAGCGCGGCGCGCGCGTCGCCGAGCACGTGCCCGAGCCGCTCGCGCGGCACGGTCGGGTCGACCGGGAGGTAGGCGGCGCCAGCCTTGAGCGCCGCCAGCACCGCCACCACCAGCTCCGCGCCGCGCGGCAGGCAGACCGCGACCACCTCGCCGGCTCGCACGCCGCGCCGGCGCAGGTGGTGGGCGAGCCGGTTCGCGCGCGCGTCGAGCGCGGCGTAGGCGAGCCGCTCCGTCGGTGCGTCGGGGTCGCCCCGCTCCGGGGCCACCACCGCCACCGCCTCGGGCGCCCGCGCCACCTGCGCCTCGAACAGCTCGCAGAAGGTCCAGCCGTCGCGCGGGTCGGCGCGCGCCGTGGCGTTCCACTCCACCAGGATGCGGCGCCGCTCCGCCTCGTCGAGCAGCGTCAGCGTCCCGGCGGACCGGTCGGGGTCGTGCGCGATGCTCCGGGTCAGGTTCCTGAAGTGGACCAGCATCCGGTCGATGGTGGCGGCGTCGAAGAGCCCGGTCGCGTACTCGATGCTGACCTCCGCGCCCTCCTCCTGCTCGGTGACCGAGAGCGTGAGGTCGAAGGCGGCGCTGCGGACCTCCGGCTCGAGGACCTTGAGCGTCAGCTCGCCGAGGTGCAGCGCGTCGGGGCGCCCGGTCTGGCAGGTGAACATGACCTGGAAGAGCGGGTTCGCCGACCGGTCGCGGCCTGGCTGCACGGCGGCGACGACCTGGTCGAACGGGACGTCCTGGTGGGCCTGCGCCCCGAGCATCGCCTCGCGCGCGCGGCCCAGCACCTCGCGGAAGGTGGGCGCGCCGGAGAGGTCGGCGCGCAGGACCAGCGTGTTCACGAAGAAGCCGATCAGGCTCTCGGTCTCCTTGCGGTTACGGTTCGCGACCGGCGTGCCGACGCACAGGTCCTCCTGCCCGCTGTACCGGTGGAGCAGCGTCTGGAACGCGGCCAGCCAGGCCATGAACGGCGTCGCGCGCTCCTCGCGCGCCAGCGCGTGGACGGCCGCCACCACCGTCGCGTCGAGGCGGAGCGAGCGCAGCGCGCCCCGCGAGGCGTCGGCGGTGCGGGGCCGATCGGTGGGGAGCTCCAGCGGCGGCGGCTCGCCGCGGAGCCGTTCCCGCCAGTACTGCAGCTGGGTCTCGAGCACCTCGCCGGTGAGCCAGCCGCGCTGCCACTCCGCGTAGTCGGCGTACTGGAGCGCCGGCTCGGGGAGCGGCGAGGGCGCGCCGCGCGTGAACGCGGGGTAGAGCGCGGCCAGCTCCGTGAGCAGGACGCCCATCGACCACCCGTCCGAGACGACGTGGTGCATGGTGAGGAACGCGACGTGATCCTCGCCCGCGAGCCGCAGGAGCTGCCCGCGCAGCAGCGGGCCCCGGGCGAGGTCGAACGGGGTGTGTGCCTCGGCGTTGGCGCGCGCCCACAGCTCCGCCTCGCGCACGGCGGCGGCCATCCCCGAGAGGTCGTGCAGCGGCAAGGGGACCGGCGCGGGCGGCGCGATCACCTGCACCGGCTCGCCGTTCTCCTCGGCGAACGTGGTCCGCAGCACCTCGTGCCGGCGCACCACCTCGTCGAGCGACCGGCGGAGGGCGGCGAGGTCGAGCGGGCCGGACAGGCGCACGACGAGCGGCAGGTTGTAGGTGGACTCCCCGGGCGAGAGCCGGTCGAGGAACCACAGCCGCCGCTGTGCGAACGAGGCCGGGAAGACCAGGACCTCGTCCTCCGCGCACGGCAGGCCGACCTGCGCCTCCTTGCCGGAGCCGATCACGGCTCACCTCCACCCTGCGCCCCGGCGGCCGCTTGCTCGGGCCGGGGCTCCGCCACCACCGCGCTGCGCTTCCTGCGATGGTCCCCGCGAGGCACGGCCACGATGGCCGGCGCCTCGGCCGCCGGGGCACCGGCGCGCGCCTGCTCCACCGCGGAGGCGAGATCGGCCACCGTCGGCCGCTCGAACAGGGTCCGGAGGGGCAGCTCGACCTGGAAGGCCTCGCGGACGCGGGAGAGGAGCTGGGTCGCGAGCAGGGAGTGCCCGCCCAGCTCGAAGAAGTCGTCCTCCACCCCCACCCGCTCCACGTTCAGCAGCCCCGCGCACAGCCCGGCCAGCTTCTCCTCCACCTCCGTCCGCGGCGCCACGTACGCCCGCTCCGACCTCGCCTCCGGCGCCGGCAGCGCCGCCCGGTCTACCTTCCCGCTCGGCGACAGCGGCAGCTTCGCGAGGCACACGTACGCCGTCGGCAGCATGTGCTCCGGCAGCTCTGCCCTCACCGCCGCCTTCAGCTCCGCCGCGCTCGGCGCCGCCCCCTCCCCGTGCCCCACGTACGCCACCAGCCGCGCGTCCCCGGGCCGGTCCTCCCGCGCCAGGACCAGGCACTCCCGCACCGCCGGGTGCCTCCGCAGCGCCGCCTCCACCTCGGCCGGCTCGATCCGGAAGCCGCGCACCTTCACCTGCTGGTCGATCCGCCCCAGGAACTCGATCGTCCCGTCCGCGCGCCACCGCGCCAGGTCGCCCGTCCGGTAGATCCGCCCACCAGGCTCGAACGGATCGGGCAAGAACCGCTCCGCCGTCAGCTCCGGCCGGTGCAGGTAGCCCTGCGCCACCCCCACCCCGCCGATGCACAGCTCGCCCGGCACGCCCACCGGGACGGGCCGCTGCCGCGCATCCAGCACGTACGCCCGCGCGTTCGCGATCGGCTTCCCGATGCTCGGCGGCCGCGCGTCCTCCGCGCTGCACGGCCCCATCGTCGCGCACACCGTCGTCTCCGTCGGCCCGTACGCGTTCCACATCCGCCGGCCCGGCGCCCATCGCTCCACCAGCTCCCGCGTGCACGCCTCCCCCGCCGAGATCACCGTCGCGAGCTCCGGCAGCTCCTCCGGCGCCAGCACCGCCAGCACCGAAGGCGGGAGCGTCACGTGCGTGATCCGCTGCTCCTTCATCAGCGCCGTCAGCTCGGTCGCCGACCCCAGCACCTCCTGCGGCGCGAGGCACAGCGTCGCCCCGTTGCCGAGCGCCATGGCCAGCTCCCACACCGACGCGTCGAACGAGAACGGCGAGAACTGCAGCACCCGGCTCCCAGGGCCCAGCCCGAACGCCACCCGCTGCGCCTCCGACAGGTTCACGAGGCCCCGGTGCTTCAGCAGCGCCGCCTTCGGCCTCCCCGTGGACCCCGACGTGTAGATCGCGTACGCCACGTCCTCCGGACCGGGCCCGTCCTCGTCGGCGGTGGGCTCGCCGCCCGCCATGGCGCTCCCGTCGAGCGCCATGGCCTGGACGGTGGTCGAGCCGAGCCGGGCCCGCAGGTGCGGCTGGGCGAGCAGCAGCCCGAGGCCGGCGTCCTCCAGCATGAAGGCGAGCCGCTGGGCCGGGTAGGTCGGGTCGAGCGGCACGTAGGCGCCGCCCGCCTTCATCACCGCCAGCACCGCCACGACCATCTCGGTCGAGCGCTCGGCGCAGATCCCCACCCGCACGCCGCGGCGGACGCCGTGGGTGCGCAGCCGCCGCGAGAGCGCGCTGGCCCGGGCGTTCAGCTCGCGGTAGGTGAGCGCCTCGCCGCCGAAGCTGACGGCGCACGCCCCCGGCGAGCGGCGCGCCCACCCCTCGCAGCGGGCGGCGAAGCTCGGGTCGAGGGGGGCCGGCGCGTCGTTGCGGCTCCACGTCCGCACCAGCCGGTGGCGCTCCGCCTCGTCCATGCAGGGCAGGGACGAGAGGCGCCGGTCGGGCGCCGCGGCGATGGCGGCGAGCAGCGTCTGGAGCTGCCGCAGCATGCGCCGCGCGGTCTCGTCGTCGAACAGGTCGGCGTTGTACTCGAGGTCCCCCTCCAGGCCGTCGGCCCCGCCGGCCAGCGAGAGCGTCAGGTCGAACGCGGCCGCGCCGCCCTCGGGCTGCGCCGGGGTCAGGGTGAGGCCGTCCAGCGACAGTGGCGCGCGCGGCGTGTCGTCGAGCGCGAACATGGCCTGGAAGAGCGGGCTGTGCGAGAGCGCCCGCCGGGGCTGCAGCGCCTCCACCACCATCTCGAAGGGCACGTCCTGGTGCGCGTAGGCGGCGAGCGCCGCGTCCCGGGTCCGCACCAGCAGGTCGCGGAAGCTCGGATCGCCGGAGAGGTCACCGCGCAGCACGAGCGTGTTGACGAAGAACCCGACCAACCCCTCCAGCTCGGCGCGGGTGCGGTTCGCGATGGGGGTCCCGACGCAGACGTCCTCCTGTCCGGCCAGCTTCCCCAGCAGGACCTGGAACGCCGCCAGCAAGGTCATGAACGGCGTCGCACCCTCGGCCCGGCCGACGCGGAGGACGGCCTGGGCGAGCGCCGTCGGCACCTGGAAGCGCACGTGCCCGCCGCGGTCGCTCGCGACCGGCGGCCTGGGGCGGTCGGTGGGGAGCGCCAGGAGCGCCGGCGCGCCCGCCAGCCGCTCGCGCCAGTAGCCGAGCTGCGCCTCGAGCGCCTCGCCCGTGAGCCACGCCCGTTGCCACCGCGCGTAGTCGGCGTACTGCAGCGGAAGCTCCGGGAGCGGCGAGGGCCGGCCGGCCGCGAAGGCGCGGTAGAGCTCTCCCAGCTCGCGCGTCATGACGCCCGCCGACCAGCCGTCGGAGGCGACGTGGTGGACGGTCACGAGCAGCAGGTGGGCCAGCGGATCGAGCCGGAAGAGGTGCGCCCGGAACACCGGCCCCCGCGCGAGGTCGAAGGGCCGCTGCGCCTCGTCCGTCGCGCGGCGCCGCGCCGCCGCTTCCCGCTCCCCCGCCGGGAGCGAGGAGAGGTCCTCGAGCGGGAGCGGGACGGGGCCGGCCTCGAGGACGATGGGGCTCGGGCTGCCGTCCGCCTCGGCGAAGCAGGTGCGCAGCACCTCGTGCCGCCGCACCAGCTCCGCCAGGGCGCGCCCCAGGGCCGCGACGTCGAGCGGCCCATCGAGGCGCGCCGCCACCGGGACGTTGTAGCGCGTGCTGCCCGGCGCGAGCCGGTCGAGGAACCACAGGCGCTGCTGGGCGAAGGAGGCGCGCCGCGGCTCGCCCTCGGGCTGGCGCGACACCGGCGGGGCGCTCGCCGTGGCCGGCCGCCCGCGGGCCACCCGCGCCATGAGGGCGGCGACGGTGGGCGCCTCGAAGATCGCCTTGAGGGGCAGGTCGACGTCGAACGCGTCGCGGATCCGCGCGGCGAGCTGCGTCGCACGGAGCGAGTGTCCTCCCAGGGCGAAGAAATCGTCGTCCAGGCCGACGCGCTCCACGCCCAGCACGTGCGCGAAGAGCCCGCAGAGGACCTCCTCGGCCGGCGTGCGCGGCGCATCGCGCCCCGCCGCCGCCGCCTCGACCGCCGGGGCCGGGAGACGGCGGCGATCGATCTTGTCGCCGGCGGTGCGGGGCAGCGCGTCGAGGGCCACGAAGGCGGACGGGACCATGTAGTCGGGGAGCCGCTCGAGCAGGTACCGCCGCAGCTCGGCCGCGCCCGCGGTGGCCCCCGCCTGCGCGACGACGTAGCCGACCAGGCGCAGCTCGCCGGTCGCGTCGGCGCGCGCTGCCACCGCCGCGGCGGCGACCGCCGGGTGGGTGGCCAGCGCCGCCTCGATCTCGGCCGGCTCGACCCGGAAGCCGCGGACCTTCACCTGCTCGTCGGCGCGCCCCAGGAACTCGAGCTCACCGTCGGGCGTCCAGCGGACGCGGTCGCCGGTCCGGTACACCCGCTCCCGCGGGTGGAACGGGTCGGGGAGGAACCGCTCCGCGGTCAGCTCGGGCCGGTCGAGGTAGCCGGCGGCGAGCGCGTCGCCTCCGACATAGAGCTCGCCCGGCACGCCGGCCGGAGCGAGCTCGCCGCCCGGGTCGAGGACGTAGGCGCGGCAGCCCTGCAGCGGTCGCCCGATGGGGACGCGCCCGCGCGCCAGGATCGGACCCAGGTCCGAGGGCACATCGCAGCTCGCGCAGCTGATGGTGGCCTCGGTCGGACCGTAGACGTTCACCAGCTGCGCCCGCCCGAGCGGCGTCCGCCGGAGACGCACCACCGTGTCGGGCCGCAGCGGCTCGCCGCCCACCAGCAGGCGCCGCACCTGCGGCTCGGGCCAGCCCCCGCGCTCGCCGCTCGCCTCCCAGGCGCGCACGACGGTGTCCAGGTAGGCCGGCGCCACGGTGGCGACGGTCAGGCGGTGCCGGGCGAGCTCCTCGGCGAAGCGCCGTGGCTCCCACAGCTCGTCCCCGCGCAGGACCAGCGTGCCCCCGGCGCCCCAGGCCAGGAGCAGCTGCTCCAGCGAGGCGTCGAACGCGAACGAGAAGAACTCCAGGACGCGATCCTCGGCGCCGAGGCCGTAGCGGTCGCGCAGCGCGCGGTCGTGCCGCGCCAGCGCCCCGTGCGTCACCGCCACCCCCTTGGGCGCGCCGGTGGAGCCGGAGGTGTAGATGACGTAGGCGAGCGTCTCCGGGGCGAGCGGCGCCGCGGCGGCCACGAGCGGCTCGTCGTCGAGTCCGTCGAGGAACACCGGCGTGACGTGCGGCGCCGACAGAGCCGCGGCCGCGCCGCGGTGGGTGAGGACGAGGCGGGCGCCGGCGGCGGCCAGGATGCCGGCGCTCCGCGCGGGGGGGCTCTGCGGGTCGAGCGGGACGTAGATCGCGCCCACCTTCCAGATGCCGAGCAGCGCCGCCAGCGCGTCGGCGTTGCGCGGGAGGAGGTGCGCCACGCGCGCGCCCGGCGCGGCCCCGGCGGCGCGTAGCCGGTGGGCCACCTGGCACGCCCGCCGCTCCAGCTCGGCGTAGCTCCAGCGGACGTCGCCGGCCACCAGCGCCGGCGCGTCCGGCGCCACGGCGGCGCGCCGCGCCACCGTGGACGGGAAGTCGAGCGCGGGCTCGCCGCCGCGAGCCCCCGCGCCCGCCGCGAGCAGCCGGCGGCGCTCCTCGGTGCCGACGAGCGGCAGGCGAGCGAGGCGCGTCTCGGGGCGTGCCGCCATGGCGAGCAGCACCTCGCGCAGGTGCGCCAGCGCCCCCTCCACCGCGCCGGCGTCGAGCCGCGCCGGGTCGGCCGAGGCGGTCAGGGTGAGCTCGGTGCCGGCGGCGGCCGAGATCACGAGCGGGAAGCTGACCCGGGAGGCCGAACCGGCGCACCGGACCCGGAGCGGGCCGCCGCTCTCGCGGAGCGACGCGTCCACCGGGTAGTTCTCGAAGACGAACAGGCTCTCGAAGAGCGGCTGGGGCGAGGGGACCTCGCTCCACTGGCGCACGCGGACGAGGGGGGTGTGCTCGTGCTGGCGCAGCTCGACCTGCTGGGCCTGGACCGCCTCGAGCCAGACCGCCGCCGTCGCGTCGGGGTCCACCCGCACGCGCACCGGCAGCGTGTTGATGAAGAGCCCCACCGTCGACTCGGCGCCGGGCAGGTCGGCCGGGCGGCCGGAGACGGTCGCCCCGAAGACGACGTCCTCCTCGCCGGAGTAGCGCGAGAGCAGGAGGGCCCAGGCGCCGAGGACGACCGTGCTCGGCGTCAGGTGGAGCCGCCGTGCCAGCGCCAGGATCGACGCCAGCTCGGCCGGCCCGAGCACCAGCTCGTGCTGGAGCGCCGGGGGCGCGTCCTCCGCGGCCGCGGCGGCCGGGTGGTCGATCCCGAGCGGCGTGGGCTGGCGCACCCCCGCCAGGGCGCGGCGCCAGAAGTCCTCGCTGCGGGCGGGGTCGCGCCGCTGCAGCCAGGCGATGAAGTCGCGGTACGGCCGGACGGGCGGGAGGCGCGGCGCCTCCCCGCGGCGCAGCGCTTCGTACGCGGCGAGGACGTCCTTCAGCACCAGCGGCACCGACCACCCGTCGAGCAGCAGGTGGTGGTGCGAGAAGGTGAACAGGTGGACCGCGTCGCCGGTGCGGGCGAGCCCGAGCCGGAGCAGCGGCGGCACCGCCAGGTCGAACCCGCGCGCCCGCTCCTGGCGGAAGCGCTCCTCGAGCCGCGCCGCCTGCGCCTCCGCGCCGAGGCCGCGCCAGTCCTCCCGCTCGAGCGGGAGCTCGACCCCGCGGTGCACGAGCTGGAGCGGCTCGTCCACGCCCTCCCACACGAAGCCGGTGCGCAGGATGGGGTGGCGCGCGAGCACGAGCTGCCAGGCGCGCGCGAAGGCGTCGGCGTCGAGCGCGCCCTCGAGCTCGAACGCGAGCTGCTCGACGTACACGCCGGACCCGGGGTCGCGCAGGGTGTGGAAGAGCATCCCCTGCTGCATGGGCGAGAGCGGGTACAGGTCCTCGACCTCGTGGTTCATCGCGTCCCCCGTCGTACGGCTCCCTGCGACAGCAGGCGCGCCAGCGTCCGCTCGTCGATCCCGGCCAGCGCGAAGTCCGACGGCGTCGGCGCAGGGGCCTCCTGCAAGCGGGCCAGCGCCGCCAGCTCGCGCAGCGCCTCCCCGCACCACTCCGCCAGCGCGCGGATCGTCTCGGGGCGGTGCACCTCCGGCCCGTAGGTGAAGCGCACCCCGAGGCGGGCGCCCGCCACCGCCGCGTCGATCTCGAGCAGGTGCGGGCGCTGGTTCGCCGGGCTCCGCTCCGGCCCGCGTTCCTCGCCGGCGACCGCGAAGGACCCTGCGGCGGCGCCGCGGTCGAGCTGCCGGCCCAGGTAGTTCACGCACACCTCGTCCGGCGCTGCGGCGAGCGCCGAGCGCGCGGCGGCCGGGCCGAGGTACTTCAACAGCCCATGCCCGAGGCCGTGCCGCGGCACGCGGCGGAGCTGCTCGCGCACCGCCCGCAGCGCCTCGCCTGGCCCTGCCGCGTCGGCGAGGTCGAGCCACACGGGGTAGAGCGCCGTGAACCACCCCACCGTCCGCGACGGGTCGATGCCCTCCTCGGTCTCCTCGCGGCCGTGTCCCTCGAGGAGGAGGCGCACGGAGCTGCGGCCCGTCCAGCGGGCGAGCGCCTGGGCGACCGCGGTGAGGAGCGCGTCGGAGAGCTCGCCGCGGTGCCCCGCCGGGAGGTCGTGCAGCAGCGCGTGGGTCTCCGCCTCGCCCAGCTCGAAGGCGATCGTCGCCGCCGAACCCTCGGCGTTCGCGCCGCCCTCCAGGTCGCGCGGGAGCCGGAACGGACCTTCGGGCGGCTCGGCGCGCCAGTACCCCAGCTCCGCCTCGACCTCGGGCGCCAGCGCGAGCCGGCCGAGCGCCTCGGCCCACGCGCGGTAGGAGGTGGTCTTCTGCGGCAGCGCCGGGGCGCGCCCGGCGGCGAGCGCCTGGTAGGCCGCGGCGAGGTCCTCGAGCAGGATGCGCCAGGAGACGGCGTCGACGGCGAGGTGGTGGGCGACGAGCAGGAGCCGCCCAGGTCGGTCGGGGCCGAGGTCGAACCAGGCGGCGCGGAAGAGCGGCCCGCGGGCGAGGTCGAGGCCGGCCTGCTCCGCCGCGCCGAGCCGCTCCAGCTCCGCGCGACGCGCCGCGGGCGGCGCACCGGAGAGATCGACGAAGGCGAGCGGCACCTCGGCCGCAGCGACGGGGGCAAAGACCTGTCGCCACCCCTCGGGCGTGCGCTCGAACCGCAGGCGGAGCGCGTCGTGGTGGCGGGAGAGCGCGCGCAGTGCGCCGGCGAGCGCGCAGCGGTCGACAGGCCCCGGCACCTCGAGGAGGACCGACTGGTTCTCGTGGTGCGGCGCGGGCTGCGCCTGCTCCAGGCACCAGGCCTGGACGGGCGTGAGCGGCGCCGGTCCCACCACCTCGCCCTGCTCCGCCGCGCCCTCCCGGGCGGCGCCGGCCAGGAGCGCCAGCCCGGCCACCGTGGGCGCCTCGAAGATCTGGCGGGGGCTCAGCTCGAGCCCGGCGGCGCGGGCCCGCGCCACGATCTGGATGGACAAGATGGAGTCGCCCCCCAGCGCGAAGAAGTCGTCGTGGACGCCGACCCGCGTCGCTCCCAGCACCTCCACCCAGATGGCGGCCAGCTTCTCCTCGACCGAGGTGCGCGGCGCGACGAACCCGGCCGCGGCGTCCTCGGCCGGGGGCGGCGGCAGCGCCTTCCGGCTCACCTTCCCGCCGGCGGTGAGCGGCAGCGCCGCGACGCTGACGAAGGCGGAGGGGATCATGTACGGCGGCAGGAGCGCGGCGAGGTGCTCCGCGAGCGCCTGCGGGGCGGGCGCCACCCCGTCGGCCGGCACGACGTAGCCGACCAGGCGCCGGGTCGCGCCGTCCTCCTTCACCGCCGCCGCGGCCGCGCGGACGGCCGGGTGCGCGCGCAGCGCCGCTTCGATCTCCCCCAGCTCGATGCGGAAGCCGCGCAGCTTCACCTGCTCGTCGGCGCGGCCCAGGAACTCGAGCTCCCCGTCGGGCAGCCAGCGCACCCGGTCACCTGTGCGGTACATGCGGGCGCCCGGCGCCGGCGCGAAGGGGTCGGGGAGGAAGCGCTCCGCGGTCAGGTCCGGCCGGCCCAGGTAGCCGTCCGCCAGCCCCTCGCCGCCGACGTACAGCTCGCCGGGTACCCCGACCGGCACCGGCTCGCGGCGGGCGTCGAGGACGTAGGCGCGGCGGCCGGGCAGCGGGCGGCCGATGGGGACCCGGCCGCGGGCGGCCAGCCCGGAGAGGTCGGCCGGGATGGCGTAGTCGGTGCAGCTGATGGTCGCCTCGGTGGGCCCGTAGTTGTTGACGAGCCGGGCGGTCCCCCAGGGCGAGCGGCGGCAGAGCGCCAGCGTCTCGGGGCGCACCGCGTCGGCGCTCACCATGAGCGTCCTCAGGCGGTCGCAGCGCGGCCAGCGCTCGCGGTCCGGGCTCGCCTCCCAGGCGCGGAGCAGCCCGTCGAGCCACGCCGGCGGCAGGTCCATGAAGGTCACGCCGGCGCGCGCGATCTCGTCCGCGAACCGCGCCGGGTCGGGGAGCCCGTCGCCGCGCAGGACCACCGCCGCCCCCGCGCACAGCGCGGGCAGGAGCTGCTCCAGCGAGGCGTCGAAGGAGAAGGACGCGAACTGCAGCACGCGGTCGTCGGGGCCGACCTGGTAGTGCTGGCGGATGGTCCGGCAGTGCTCGGCCAGCGCGCGGTGCGCCACCACCACGCACTTCGGCTTCCCGGTCGAGCCGGAGGTGGTGATGAGGTAGGCGGGCGCGTCCGGCGCGTCCGGGGCCACGACCGGCGGACCGCCGTCGTCCGGCAGCTCCTCCGGCGCGACCAGCGCGACGCCGGCGCGCGCCAGGCGCGGCGCGAGGGGACGGGGCGCAATCGCGGCGCGGGCGTCCGCGTCGGCCAGGACCGCGGCCAGCCGCTCGTCGGGGTGGTCGGCGTCGAGCGGCAGGTAGACGCCCCCCACCTTCCAGATGGCGAGCAGGGACGCGACGGCGTCGGGCGTGCGCGGGTGGAGCACGGCCACCGCCTGGCCGGGAGCGACGCCGGCCGCGCGGAGCGCGCGGGCGATGCGGCTGGCGCGCCGCTCCAGCGCCCCGTACCCGACGGCTGCCCCGGCCGCGATCAGCGCCGGGCGATCGGCGCCGGCGGCCGCCTGGGCCTCGAACAGCGCCGGCACGGTGGGCCCGACCGGCCCGGGCGCCGTCCCGGCGGCGAGCTCGAGCAGCCAGCGCCGCTCCTCCGAGCTCGCCAGCGGGACCGCGGCGGCGGGTCGATCCGGGTCGGCCAGGAACCCGGCGAGGAGCGTGCGGAGCTGGTCCGCCATCCGCGCCACGGTGGCGGCGTCGAACAGGTCGCGGTCGTACTCGAGCGCCGCCGCCAATCCTTCCGGTCCCTCCTCGACGTTGAGCGTGAGGTCGAACAGCGCGACGCCGGTCTCCTGGTGCATGGCGCTCCAGCGCAGGCCCGCCACCTCGAGCTCGGCGGTGGGGGCGTTCTGCAGCGCGAACATGACCTGGAAGAGCGGCGTGCTCCCCGCCGAGCGCTCCGGCTGGACGGCGTCCACCACCTTCTCGAACGGCACGTCCTGATGGGCATAGGCGGCGAGCGCCGCGTCCCGGGCGCGCCGCACCAGCTCGCGGAAGCTGGGATCTCCGGAGAGATCGGCCCGGAGCACGAGCGTGTTCACGAAGAATCCGACCAGCGGCTCCAGCTCGGCCCGGCCGCGGTTCGCCACCGGGGTGCCGATGCAGAAGTCCTCCTCGCCGGTCAGGCGGTGCAGCAGCGCCTCGAAGGCGGCCAGGAGCACCATGAAGAGGGTCGCCCCCTCGCGCCGCGCGAGCGCCGCGAGCGCGTCGGTGGTGGGGCGAGGAATCGAGCAGACGTGCGCGCCCGCGGGCCGGCGCTGCTCGGGCGCGCGCGGACGATCGGTCGGGAGCTCCAGGGAGGGCGGGGCGCCGGCGAGCCGTTGCGTCCACCAGGCGAGCTCGCCCGCCAGCGCCTCGTCGCCGAGCGCGGCGCGCTGCCACGCGGCGAAGTCGGCGTACTGGATGGCGAGGGGCGGCAGCGGGGAAGGCCGCCCGGCGGCGAGCGCCTGGTACAGCCGCGCGATCTCGCGGACGAGGATGGCGCTCGACCAGCCGTCCGAGACGATGTGGTGCAGGGTGAGGAGGACGACGTGGTCCTCGCTCCCGAGGCGCAGCACCCGCGCCCGGAGGAGCGGACCCGCGGCGAGCTGGAACGGCCGGCGCGCCTCCTCCGCCGCAACCGCGCGGGCGCGCTCCTCGCGCGCCTCCTCGGCGACCGCCGACAGGTCCTCGACCTCGAACGCCGCCCGGGCCTCGGGCGCGATCACCTGGACCGCCTTGCCGTCGACCGTCGGGTAGGTCGTGCGGAGCACCTCGTGGCGCATCACCAGCGCGTCGAGGCTCGCCCGCAGCGCGGCCACGTCGAGGGGGCCGCGCACGCGGAGCGCGGCGGGGACGTTGTAGCGCGGGCTGCCTGGCTCGAGCTGGTCGAGGAACCAGAGGCGCTGCTGGGCGAACGAGAGCGGCAGCGGACCGTCGCGCGGTACCGGGGCGATGGGCGGCGTGGCGGCGGCGAGCCGGCCGGCGCCGCGCGCCTCCTCGATCCGTCGTGCCAGGGCGCCGAGCGAGGGCGCCTCGAAGAGCGCGCGCACCGGGAGCTCCACCCCGAACGCGTCGCGCACCCGCGCCACCACCTGCATGGCGAGCAGCGAGTGGCCGCCCAGCGCGAAGAAGTCGTCCGCCCGCCCGACCCGCTTCTCCCCGAGCACCTCGGTCCACAGGCCGGCCAGCACCTGCTCCACCGGCGTGCGCGGCGGGAGGTGCGCCTCGCCCGCCGGCTCGCTCGCCGCGGGCTCCGGGAGCGCCCTGCGGTTCACCTTGCCGGCCGTGGTGAGCGGCAGCTCAGGCAGCACGACGAAGGCGCCCGGGACCATGTAGGCGGGCAGCCGCGCCGCGAGGTGGGCCGCCAGCGCGTCCGCGCCGGGCGGGCCGCCCTCGAGCGGCACCACGTAGCCGACGAGCCGCCGCTCGCCGCCTTCCCCCTTCAACGCCGCCGCGGCCGCCTTCACGCCAGGGTGGGCTCGCAGCGCCGCCTCGATCTCGCCCAGCTCGATCCGGAAGCCGCGCAGCTTCACCTGGTCGTCCAGGCGTCCGAGGAAGTCGAGCTGGCCGTCGGGCAACCACCGCACCCGGTCGCCGGTGCGGTAGACGCGCGCCCCCGCCACCCCAGCGGCGAAGGGGTCGGGGAGGAAGCGCTCCGCCGTGAGCGCGGGGCCGTGCAGGTATCCGACCGCGATCCCCTCGCCGCCGATCCACAGCTCGCCCGGGAGGCCGATGGGCGCCAGCTCGCCGCGCGCGTCGACCACGTAGGCGCGGCGCCCGGGGAGGGGGCGTCCGATGGGGACGCGGCCGCGAGCGACCAGGCCGGCCACCTCGCGTGGGACCTCGAAGTCGGTGCAGCCGATGGTGGCCTCGGTGGGGCCGTAGTTGTTGACGAGCCGCACCTCGCCCCACGGCGAGCGGCGCCACGCCGCCAGCGTGTCGGGGCGCACCACGTCCGCGCTCACCATCACCGTCCGCAGCCGCTCGCAGCGCGGCCACCGCTCGCGGTCGGTGCTCGTCTCCCAGGCCCGCACGAACGCGTCGAGGCAGGCCGGCGGCAGGTCCATGAAGGTAACGCCAGCGCGCGCCAGCTCCTCCGCGAACCGCCGCGGCTCCGGCAGCCCCTCGCCGCGCAGGGCCACCGTCGCGCCAGCCGAGAGCGCCGGCAGGAGCTGCTCCAGCGAGGCGTCGAAGGAGAAGGCGGCGAACTGGAGGACGCAGTCGTCGGGGCCGATCCCGTAGTGCCGGCGGATGGTGCGGCAGTGCTGCGCCAGCGACCGGTGCGTGACCGCCACCCCCTTGGGCGTCCCGGTCGAGCCGGAGGTGTAGATGAGGTAGGCGAGCGCGTCGGCCGCGACCGGGACCGGCGGCGCCTCCTCCCCTTCGCGTGGGCCCACCTCGTCCACCAGCACGGCCGGCGCGCCGAGGTCGCCGGCGCGCGCCCGGAGCTCGCGGGTCGTCATCACCGCCGCCGCGCCCGCGTCCGCCCGCAGCGCCGCCAGCCGGGGCGCGGGGCTCTGCGGATCGAGCGGCACGTAGACCGCGCCCGCCTCCCAGATGGCGAGCAGCGCCGCCACGGCGTCCAGCGAGCGCGGCAGCAGGTGCGCCACGGCGGCGCCGGGCCTCACCCCGGCCGCCACCAGCGCCCGGGCGAGCTCACCGGCGCGCAGCCTGAGGGCGCGGTAGCTCCAGCGCTGCTCGCCGAGGAGGAGCGCGGTCGCGTCCGGGCGCTCGCCGGCGCGCGCGGCGACGGCGCCGGGCAGGAGCGGGGCCGGGTCCTCGATGGCGGCGCCGGCGGCGAAACCCGCCACCCGCGACCGCTCCTCCTCGCCCAGCAGCGGCAGCGCCGAGACCGGCCGCTCCGGGTGCGCCACCATCCCCTCCAGCACGCGTCGAAAGTGGCCGCAGAACCGGTCGACGGTGGCCGCGTCGAACAGCCCGGCGTCGTACTCGACCGCGCCCTCGATCCCGCCCGGGCCCTCCTTCAGCGCCAGGGTGAGGTCGAAGCTGGCGGCGCCCGTCTCGACCGGCTCGGGGATCCAGGTGAGCTCGCCCACTTCGAACGCGACGGGGGGTGCGTTCTGGAGGACGAGCATCACCTGGAAGAGCGGGGTGCGGGCGAGGCTCCGCTCGGGCCTCGCGACCTCCACCACCATCTCGAACGGCACGTCCTGGTGCGCATAGGCGCCGAGCGCCACCTCGCGCATCCGGCCGATCAGCGCGCGCGCGTCCGGCTCGCCGGAGAGGTCGGCGCGCAGCACGAGCGTGTTGACGAAGAACCCGATGAGCGCCTCCACCTCGGCCTGGGTCCGGTTGGCGATGGGCGTGCCGACGCACAGGTCCTCCTCGCCGGTCCACCGCTGGAGCACCGCGCCGAAGGCGGCGAGGAGGGCCATGAACGGCGTCGCGCCCCGCTCCTTCGCCAGCTTCGCCACCGCGCCCGCCAGCGGCGCCGGCAACGCGAACAGGCGCGACCCGCCCTGCCCGGCGCCGGTGCCTCGCGGCCCATCGGTGGGGAGGTCGAGCGCGGCGGGCGCGCCAGCGAGCTGCCGCTGCCACCAGGCGAGGGGGTCGCGCAGCGCGCCGCCAGAGAGCCACCCGCGCTGCCAGAGGGCGAAGTCGGGGTACTGAATGGGCAGCGGCGCGAGCGGCGACGGCCGCCCGGCGGCGAAGGCCCGGTAAAGCGCCGTCGCCTCGCGCACCAGCACCCCGGCCGACCAGCCGTCCGAGGCGATGTGGTGCATCGTGAGCAGCACGACGTGCTCGCGCTCGCCCAGCCGGAACAGGAAGGCCCGGAGCAACGGCCCGGCGGCGAGGTCGAAGGGGCGCCGCGCCTCCTCGGCCAGCCGCGCGGCGAGGCGCGTCTCCCGCTCGGCCTGCGGCAGCGGCGCGAGGTCCTCCACGGGAAGCGGCACCGCCGCCTCCGGCGCGATGCGCTGCACGGGCGCCCCGCCCGCCTGGTGGAAGGTGGCGCGGAGCGCCTCGTGCCTGCACACGATGGCGTCGAGGGCCTGCTCGAGCGCCACCGCGTCGAGCCGGCCGCGCAGCCGGACGGCGGTGGGGAGGTGGTACTGCGCGCTGCCCGGCTCCAGCTGCTCGACGAACCAGAGCCGCTGCTGCGCGTACGAGAGCGGCAGCTCGACGACCCCAGGCGCGCGGCGCGGGATGGCCGGGCGCGGCAGCGCCGCGCCTCGCTGGCGCAGCAGCGCCTCGAGCTGCGCGCGCTTCTCCACCGAGAGCGCCGCCACGCGCTCGAGCACGCTCCGTAGCTCCTGGCCGGCGACGCTCATGGCCGCTCCCCCGCCTCGCCGGCACCCTGGGCCGCGGCGGGCTCCTCCGGCAGCGCCTCGACCTCGTCCACCAGCGCCGCCAGCTCGGCGGCGTCGAGGCGCCCCGCCCGCGCGGTCTCGACCGCTTGCGCCAGCTGGGCGATCGACGGGCCCTCGAACAGGACCCGGAGGGGCAGCTCGACGTCGAAGGCGTCGCGGACCCGCGAGAGGAGCTGGGTGGCGAGCAGGGAGTGCCCGCCCAGCTCGAAGAAGTCGTCCTCCACCCCCACCCGCTCCACGCCGAGCAGCCCGGCGCACAGCTCCGCCAGCTTCTCCTCCACCTCGGTGCGCGGTGCCACATAGGCCCGCTCCGACCTCGCCTCGGGCGCCGGCAGCGCCGCCCGGTCTACCTTCCCGCTCGGCGAGAGCGGCAGCTTCGCCAGGCACACGTACCCCGTCGGCAGCATGTGCTCCGGCAGCTCTGCCCTCACCGCCGCCTTCAGCTCCGCCGCGCTCGGCGCCGGGGCGTCCCCGTGCTCGACGTAGGCGACCAGGCGTGCCTCCCCCGGCCGGTCCTCCCGCGCCAGGACCACGCACTCCCGCACCGCCGGGTGCCTCCGCAGCGCCGCCTCCACCTCGGCCGGCTCGATCCGGAAGCCGCGCACCTTCACCTGCTGGTCGATCCGCCCCAGGAACTCGATCGTCCCGTCCGCGCGCCACCGCGCCAGGTCGCCCGTCCGGTACAGCCTCCCCCCCGGCTGGAACGGATCGGGCAAGAACCGCTCCACCGTCAGCTCCGGCCGGTGCAGGTAGCCCCGCGCCACCCCCACCCCGCCGATGCACAGCTCGCCCGGCACGCCCACCGGGACGGGCCGCTGCCGCGCGTCCAGCACGTACGCCCGCGCGTTCGCGATCGGCTTCCCGATGCTCGGCGGCCGCGCGTCCAGCACGTACGCCCGCGCGTTCGCGATCGGCTTCCCGATGCTCGGCGGCCGCGCGTCCTCCGCGCTGCACGGCCCCATCGTCGCGCACACCGTCGTCTCCGTCGGCCCGTACGCGTTCCAGAACCGCCGCCCTGGCGCCCATCGCTCCACCAGCTTCCGCGTGCACGCCTCCCCCGCCGAGATCACCGTCCCGAGCTCCGGCAGCTCCTCCGGCGCCAGCACCGCCAGCACCGAAGGCGGGAGCGTCACGTGCGTGATCCGCTGCTCCCGCAGCAGCGCCGTCAGCTCGATCGACGACGCCAGCACCTCCTGCGGCGCGAGGCACAGCGTCGCCCCGTTGCCGAGCGCCATCGCCAGCTCCCACACCGACGCGTCGAACGAGAACGGCGAGAACTGCAGCACCCGGCTCCCAGGACCCACCCCGAACGCCTCCCGCTGCGCCTCCGACAGGTTCACGAGGCCCCGGTGCTTCAGCAGCGCCGCCTTCGGCTTCCCCGTCGACCCCGACGTGTAGATCGCGTACGCCACGTCCTCCGGCCCGGGCGCGCGGGCCGCGAGCAGCGCCTCGGCCGTGCCGCCGGCCTCCTCCGCCGCGGGGTCGTCCACCAGCACCACCGAGGCGATGCCGGGCAGGCGCGCGGCGAGGTGCGGTTGCGTGACGAGCAGCGCGACCCGCGAGTCCTCGACCATGAAGGCGAGCCGCTGGGCCGGATAGGCCGGGTCGAGCGGAAGGTAGCAGCCGCCCGCCTTCATCACCCCCAGCGCCGCCACCACCGCCTCGACCGAGCGCTCGGCGGAGACGCCGACGAGCGCGCCCGGGCCCGCGCCCCGTCGCGCGAGCCGCCGCGCAAGGTGCTCCGCGCGCCGGTCGAGCTCGCCGTAGCTCACCGCCCGCCCCTGGAACGTGAGCGCGACGGCGTCCGGCGCGGCCGCCGCCTGCCGCGCGAAGCGCGCCGCGAAGGATCGATCCGCCGGCTCGGGCGCCGGCGCCGCCGCCCACTCCGAGGTGAGTCTGCGCCGCTCGTCGTCGCCGAGGAGCGGCAGCGCAGAGATGCGCCGGTCGGGATCGGCGGCGATGCCGGCGAGGAGCGTCCGGAGCTGCGCCGCGATCCGCTCCGCTGTGGCGGCGTCGAACAGGTCGGCGTTGTACTCGAGCGTCGCGTCGAGCCCGCCCTCGGCGGCCGCCAGCGCCAGCGTCAGGTCGAAGGCGGCGCTCCCCGTCTCCGCCTCGAGCGGGGCGAGGGTGAGCCCCGGCAGCCGGAGCGGCTCGCGCGGGGTGTCGTCGAGGACGAACATGACCTGGAAGAGCGGGCTGTGCGACAGGGCCCGCCTCGGCTGCAGCGCCTCGACCACCATCTCGAACGGCACGTCCTGGTGGGCGTAGGCGCCGAGCGCCGCGGCGCGGGTGCGCGCCACGAGGTCACGGAAGGTCGGGTCGCCGCCGAGGTCGCCGCGCAGCACGAGCGTGTTGGCGAAGAAGCCGACGAGACCCTCCAGCTCGGCGCGGGTGCGGTTCGCGATGGGGGTGCCGACCGAGACGTCCTCCTGGCCAGCGAGCCGGCCGAGCAGGACCTGGAACGCCGCCAGGAGGGTCATGAACGGCGTCGCGCCCTCGGCGCGCCCTACGCGCCAGAGGGGCCGGAGCAGCGCCTCCGGCAGGAGGAAGCGGACGTGCCCGCCGCGGTCGGTCGCGACCGGCGGGCGCGGCCGGTCGGTGGGGAGCGCCAGCAGCGGCGGCGCCCCGCGGAGCCGCTCGCGCCAGTAACCGAGCTGCTCCTCGAGCGCGTCGCCCTGGAGCCACGCCCGCTGCCACCGCGCGTAGTCCGCATACTGGAGCGGCAGCGGCGCGAGCTCCGCCGGCCGCCCCGCCACCGCGGCCTGGTACAGCGCGCCGAGCTCGCGGACGGCGACGCCCATCGACCAGCCGTCGGTGGCGGCGTGGTGCACCACGAGCGAGAGGACGTGCTCCTCCGGCGACAGCCGGAGCAGCCGGGCGCGCAGGACCGGCCCGGCCGCCAGATCGAGCGGCTCGCGCGCCAGCTCCGCCAGCCGCTCCCGCAGCCGCGCCTCGCGCGCCGGCTCCTCCAGACACGAGAGGTCCTCGACCGGGAGCGGCGCCTCCGCGTCCTCGTCCACCACCGGCACCGGGAGGCCGCCGGACGGCGCGAGCCGCGTCCGCAGCACCTCGTGGCGCCGGACCAGCGCGGCGAGCGCCCGCGCCAGGGCGGCCGGGGCGAGCGAGCCCGCGAGCCGCACCGCCGCCGGGATGTTGTGGCGGGGCGTGCCGGGGGCGAGCTCCTCCAGGAACCACAGCCGCTGCTGAGCGAAGGAGGCCACCCGCGGCTCGCCCGCGGGCCGCGGCAGGATCGGCGGGGCGGCCACCGGCCGCTTCTCGCCGGCGACCGACGCCAGCGCGGCGACGGTGGGGGTCTCGAAGATCGCCTGCAGCGGCAGCTCGGCCCCGAGCGCGTCGCGGACGCGCGCGGCGAGCTGGGTCGCCTTGAGCGAGTGGCCGCCCAGCGCGAAGAAGTCGTCCTCGACGCCGACCCGCTCCACGCCCAGGACGTGGGCGAAGAGCGCGCACAGCACCTCCTCCACCGGCGTGCGCGGCGCGACGTGACGGGCGGAACGGGCGTCGGGGTCGGGCAGGCGGCGGCGGTCCACCTTCCCGCTCGCGTTGACCGGCAGCTCGCTGACCGCGACGAAGCGCGCCGGCACCATCCACTCCGGCAGCCGCCCGCGGAGGTGGCGCCGGAGCTCCGCCGCCCCGGGCGCGGTTGCGCCGGCACGGGGCAGCACCCAGGCCACCAGCTGCGCCTCGCCCTGTCCGTCGGCCCGCGCCGCCACCGCCGCGGCCGCCAGCGCCGGGTGCTGGGTGAGCGCCGCCTCGACCTCGCCCGGCTCGATGCGGAACCCACGCACCTTCAGCTGGTCATCGAGGCGGCCCAGGAACTCCAGCGCGCCTTCGGCGCTCCAGCGGGCGCGGTCGCCGGTGCGATAGAGGCGCCGCCCAGGCTCGAACGGATCCCGGACGAAGCGCTCGGCGGTGAGCGCCGGCCGGCCCAGGTAGCCGAGCCCGACGCCGGCGCCGCCCACGCACAGCTCGCCCGGGACGCCGGCCGGCACCGGTGCCAGGTCCGGGCCGAGCACCCAGCAGGTCCCGCCGGCGACCGGCCGGCCGATGGGGACTCCGGCCGCATCCGCCGGCAGCTCGCCGACGAGGTGCCAGGCCGCGCCGATGGAGGTCTCCGTCGGACCGTAGAAGTTGACGAGCCGCCGGCCGCGCGACCACCGCCGCGCCACCTCGACCGGGCACGCCTCGCCGGCGGTGACGACCGACCTCAGCCCCGGGACAGCCTCCGGCGAGAGCACCGCCAGGAGCGACGGCGGGAAGGTGGCGCTCGTGATCCGGGCCTCGACGAGGAAGCGCTCGAGGTCGCGGGGCGAGGCCCGCACCTCGCGCGGCGGGACGACCAGCGCCGCGCCGGCCGCGAAGGTGCTCCACACCTCGGCCACCGAGGCGTCGAAGGAGGGCGAGGCGAACTGGAGGACGCGGTCGTTCGGCCCGAGCGCCGCGGCCCCGACGAACGCCGCCGCGAAGTTGCAGAGGCCGCCGTGGTGCAGCACGGCGCCCTTCGGCTCGCCGGTGGAGCCGGAGGTGTAGATGACGTAGGCCGGGTCGCCGGGGGCGATGGCGCGGCCGAGCGGCACGGCCTCCTCGCGGGCAAGCGCGGCAGCGTCCTCGCCGTCGATCACGATCGCCGCCGCGTCCGACGCCGGCAGCCGGCCGAGGGTGGCGCGCTCGGCCAGCACGAGCGCCGGGCGCGCCTCGGCCAGGATGAAGGCGAGCCGCTGCGGGGGCGAGGCCGGGTCGAGCGGCAGGAAGGCGCCTCCCGCCTCCAGGACGCCGGCCATGGCGACCACCAGGTTCGCGCCGGGCTCGAGGCACAGCCCAACCGGCTCGCCGGGGCGGAGCCCACGGGCGGCGAGGTGGCGCGCCAGCCGGTGCGCCCGCGCGGAGAGCTCGCGGTAGGTGAGGCGCTCCGCAGGCGTCTCCGCGGCGAGCGCGTCGGGCCGCTCGGCGGCGCGGGCGGCGAGGAGCTGCGGCGCCGAGGACAGGCCCGGTGCGGCCGGCGCGCCCCGGCTCCAGCCCTCGATGGCGCGGCGCTCGCCCCCGGAGAGGAGCGGCAGCGCGCCGAGCGGCGCCCCGGGCTGCGCCGCCAGGGCCTCGAGGAGGTTCGCGAGGTGGCGGAGCATGCGGCGGACGGCGGCGCCGTCGAGGCGGCTCGTGTCGTGGAGGGCGCCGAGCACGAGCTCGGGGTCGAGCGCGGCCGTCACGGTCAGCGGGTAGTTCGTCCGGCTGTGGGTCCGGGGGGAGCCGAAGCGGAGCGGGCCCCCCGGCCGCCGGAGGCCGCTCGCGAACGGGTAGTTCTCGAAGACGAGCAGGCTCTCGAACAGGGGCGAGCGCGCCGGCACCTCGGCCCAGCCGCGGATGCGCACCAGCGGCGCGTGCTCGTGCTGCCGCGCCGAGAGCTGCGCCTCCTGGAGGCCGCGCAGCCAGGCGGCGGCGGGGGCGGCGCGCTCCAGGCGCGCACGCACCGGGATGGTGTTGATGAAGAGCCCGACCATCCGCTCCACGCCCTGGAGCTCGGCCGGGCGGCCGGAGACGGTGGCGCCGAAGAGCACGTCGTCCTGGCCGGCGTAGCGCGCGAGCAGGAGGGCGAAGGCGCCCTGCACCAGCGTGGCGGGGGTGAGGCGCTCCTCGCGCGCCAGCCGCTGCAGCGCGGCCGTCGCCTCACTGGAGAGGCGCAGCGACTCGGTCGCGTGCGGCGCGCCGGGGCGGCCGGCCGCGCGCGCCATGACGAGCGGCGTCGGCTCGGCAAACCCAGCCAGGGCGGCGCGCCAGAAGGCCTCGTCGCCCGACGCGTCTCGCCGCTGCAGCCAGGAGACGAAGTCGCGGAACGGCCGGACCGGCGGCAGCTCGGGCGTGCGGCCGGTCCGGAGCGCCTGGTAGGCCTCGAGCAGCTCGGCGAGGAGGAGCGCCGACGACCAGCCGTCCACCAGCGCGTGGTGGATGCTCCACACGAGCTGCCAGCTGCGCTCGCCAGTGCGCAGGAGCGCGACGCGGGTGAGCGGCGCGCGGGCGAGGTCGAAGCCCTCTCGCCGATCCGCCTCGAGGAAGGCGGCGAGGCGCTCCTCCTGCGCGGGGGGGTGGAGCGCGCGCCAGTCCTCGCAGCGCGGCACCAGCGCGGCGCGCCGCTGCACCACCTGCAGCATCTGCCGCGGGCTCTTCCAGGCGAAGGCCGTGCGGAGGACCGCGTGCCGCTCCGCCAGCCAGCTCCAGGCGCGCGCGAAGGCGCCCGGGTCGAGGTCGCCCTCCAGCGGGACCGAGAGCTGCTCGTGGTAGAGCGCCGTGCCAGGCGACTGGAGGGCGTGGAAGACCATGCCCTCCTGCATGGGAGCGAGCGGGAAGATGGCCTCGATGGCGTCGGTGGTGCTCATGCTCCCCCCACCTCGCGCAGCAGTGCGGCGAGCTCGCGCGGCGAGAGCCCCGCCTCCGGGAACTCGGCCGGCGCGTACCGGTCAGCCGCGCCCGCCTCGGCCGCCGCGCCGGCGAGCAGGCGCAGCCCCTCCTCGAACCACGCGGCCACCGCCTGGACGGCGTCGCGTGGGACGGCCCGGCCGAAGGCGAAGCGCGCCCGCAGCCGGCCGCCTACCACGGCCGCGTCCACGCCGAGGAGGTGGCTCCGGCGCTGGCGTGGGCTCCGCTCCGGGCCGCGATCCTCGGCCGCCGGCCGGAAGCGCCCGCCCGCCAGCGCCAGGTCGAGCTGGCCGAGGTAGTTGAACGACACCTGCCCCGGCTCGGCGGCGGCGAGGCGCGCCCGGACCGCCGGGTCGGGCGCGAGGTGGCGCAGGACGCCGTACCCCACCCCTCGGCGCGGGACGCGGCGCTGCGCCTCCTTCACCGGGCCGAGCGCCTCGCGCGCGTCGGCCGCGCCGCGCAGATCGACCGCGACGGGGAAGACGGAGGTGAACCAGCCGACGGTCCGGGAGAGGTCGAGCGGCTCGGGCAGCTCCTCGCGGCCGTGCCCCTCGAGGTCGATCCGGACCACCGGCGAAGCCGTCCAGCGGGCCAGCGCCGGGAAGAGCGCGGCGAGGAGCAGGTCGTTCGGCTCGGCGTGGAGCGCCGCCGCCGCGTCCGTGAGCAGCGCCCGGGTCGCCGGCGCCGGCAGCTCCACCTCGACCGCCTGCTCGTCCTGCTCGAGGTCGTCGCCCGTGAGCGGCGCGACCGGGAGCGGCGCGCCTGGCGGCAAACCCTCCCAGTACGCGAGCTCGTCCCCGAGCTCCTGCGACGCGGCGAACCGGGTGAGGGCCGCCGTCCACTCCCGGTACGCGCTCGACTTGGGCGGCAGGCGGGGCGCCTCGCCCGCCGCCCGCGCGGCGTACGCGCGCTCGAGGTCCTCGAGCAGGATCCGCCACGACACGCCGTCCACCGCCAGGTGATGCGCGACGAGGAGGAGCCGCCCCGGCCGCGCCCGGCCGAGGTCGAAGTATGCCGCTCGCACGAGCGGCCCCGCCCCGAGGTCGAGCGCGCGCTGCAGCCCGGCGCAGCGGCGCTCGAGCGCAGGACCCACCGCCTCTCCGGCGAGCGTCGACAGGTCCTCCCACGCGAGCGGCGCGTCGTGCTCGCCCGGCGGCGCGCAGCACTGTTGCCAGCCCTCGCCGGTCTGCTCGAAGCGCAGCCGCAGCGCGTCGTGGTGCCAGGCGACGTCGCGGAGCGCCGCCGCGAGGGGCTCGCGGGCGAGCGGCACCAAGACCTCCAGCAGGAGCGACTGGTTGAAGTGGTGCGGCTCCTGGGGGGCGCGCTCGAGGAACCAGCGCTGGATGGGCGCGAGCGCCACCGGCCCCGCCACCGGGCCCTGCTCCGCGACGGCCACCGCCGCCGTTCCGGCCGCGGCGGCCAGGCCCGCCACCGTGGGCGTCTCGAACACCTGCCGCGGCGTGAGCACGAGCCCCGCTTCGCGCGCGCGCGCCACGATCTGGATCGACAGGATCGAGTCGCCGCCCAGCGCGAAGAAGTCGTCGTGGACGCCGACCCGCTTCGCCCCCAGCACCTCCGCCCAGATGGCCGCCAGCCGCTCCTCGGCCGCCGTCCGCGGCGCGAGGTAGCCCGCCTCGGCCGCCGCGGGTGGGGGCGGGAGGGCCCGCCGGTTCACCTTGCCGCCCGCGGTGAGGGGCAGCGCCGCGATCGCCACGAAGGCGGACGGCACCATGTAGGGCGGCAGCACTTGGCCGAGCCGCTCCGCGAGCGCCTCGGCCGCCGGCGCGGCGCCGTCAGCGGGCACGACGTACCCCACCAGCCGCCGGGTCGCCCCTTCCTCCTTCACCGCCGCCGCCGCGGCCCTCACGCCCGGGCAGGCGCGCAGGGCCGCCTCGACCTCGCCCAGCTCGAGGCGGAAGCCGCGCAGCTTCACTTGTTCGTCCACCCGGCCGAGGAGCTCGAGCTCTCCCCCGGCGAGCCAGCGCGCCCGGTCGCCGGTGCGGTACATCCGCGCCCCGGGCTCACCGTCGAAGGGGTCGGGCAGGAACCGCTCCGCCGTGAGCTCCGGCCGCCCCAGGTAGCCATCGGCGAGCCCCTCGCCTCCGAGGTGGAGCTCGCCCGGCACGCCCACCGGCACCGGCTCGCCCCGCGCGTCGAGGACGTACGCCCTGCGGCCCGGCAGCGGCCGCCCGATCGGCACCCGGCCGCGCGCGACGAGGTCGCCCACGTCGGCCGGGACGTCGTAGTCGGCGCAGCTGATGGTCGCCTCGGTCGGGCCGTAGTTGTTGACGAGCCCGGCCCGGCCCCACGGTGAGCGGCGGCACAGGGCCAGCGTCTCGGGCCGCACCACGTCGGCGCTCACCATGAGGAGCCGCAGCGCGGGGCAGGCCGGCCAGGCGGCCCGGCCGGGGTCCGCCTCCCAGGAGCGCACGAGGCCGTCGAGATAGGCGGGCGGCAGGTCCATGAAGGTGACGCCGTCCCGCGCGATGGCCTCGGCGAACGCGCGCGGCTCCTGCAGCTCGTCGCCGCGCAGGACCAGGGCGGCTCCTCCGGAGAGCGGGGCCAGGATCTGCTCCAGCGAGGCGTCGAAGGAGAAGGCGGCGAACTGCAGCGCGCGGTCGCCCGGCGCGAACCGGTAGTGACCGCAAGAGGACCGGCAGTGCTCCGCCAGCGCGCGGTGGCTCACCACCACGCCCTTCGGCCTCCCGGTGGAGCCGGAGGTGTAGATGACGTAGGCCGCCGCCGCGGGGTCGAGCGGCGCCGCCGCCCCGTCCGCCGGCTCGCCTTCGACCCCGTCCAGCAGGACCGGCGGGGTGGCCGCGCCCGCGAGCGCCGGCGCCAGCGCCGAGGTGGTGAGGGCGTGCGTCGCGCCCGCGTCGGCGAGCAGGGCGGCCGTTCGCGCCGGGGGGCTCTGCGGATCGAGCGGCAGGTGGACGGCGCCCACCCTCCAGATCCCGAGCAGCGCCGCGATCGCGTCGGGCGTCCTTTGCAGGAGGTGCCCCACCCGCGCGCCGGCCGTCACGCCCGCCGCGCGCAGCCGGTGGGCGATCTGGCGCGCCCGGCGGTCGAGCGCGCCGCGGCTCCACACCTCGCCGGCGGCGAAGATCGCCGGCGCGTCCTGGCCGCGCGCCGCGAGCGCGGCCAGCTTCGCAGGGACGAGCTCCCCCACCTCGCCGGCGGGCTCGCCCTGCCCGAGCGCGAGCACCCGCTGCCGCTCCTCCGGCCCCTGCAGCGGCAGCTCCGACAGGCGCAGGTCGGGGTCCTCGACCGCCGCGGCGAGGAGCCGCTCGAAGCTGGCGGCGAGCCGGTCCACCGTGGCGGGGTCGAAGAGGTCCCGGCGGTACTCGAGGTCACCCGCGAGGCCCTCCCCGCCCCGGCGCAGCTCGAGCGTCAGGTCGAACTTCGCGGTGCCGGTGTCGAGTGGCAGGAAGCACGCCTCGACGCCGGGGAGCCTCGGCGCTCCCGGCTCGTCCTCGACCGAGGCCATGACCTGGAAGAGCGGGGTGTGCGTCAGGCTTCGCGCCGGCTGGACGGCGTCCACCACCTCGTCGAACGGCACGGCCGCGTGCGCGTGGGCGTCGAGCGTCGCCTCGCGGACGCGCCGCAACAGCTCGCGGAAGCTCGGGTCGCCGGCGAGGTCCACCCGCAGGACCAGGGTGTTGACGAACAGCCCGACGAGCCCCTCCAGCTCGGCGCGGTCGCGGCCGGAGACGGGCGTGCCGACGCACAGGTCGGTCTCGCCGGTGACGCGGGCGAGGAGCGCGTCGAGGGCGGCCACCACTGCCATGAAGAGCGTCGCGCCCTCGCGGCGGGCGAGCAGGGCGAGCCCGCGCGAGAGCGGTGCCGGGAGCGCGAGGGGCCGGCGCTCCCCGGCTGCCGAGGCGAGCGCGCGGCGCGGCCGGTCGAACGGCAGCTCGAGCGCGCCCGGCGCGCCGGCGAGCCGCTCCCGCCACCAGGCGAGCTGGGCCTCGCGCTCGCCGCGGGCGAGCGAGGTCGCCTGCCAGGCGGCGAAGTCCGCGTACTGGAGTGGCAGCGCGGCGAGCGCGGCGCCGCCCCCGCCCACCTCGGAGGCGTAGAGCGCCGTGACCTCGCGAACGAGGACTCCCGTCGAGGCGCCGTCCGAGACGGCGTGGTGGACGACGAGCACGAGCCATCGCTCTGCCTCGCCGAGGCGCAGGAGGCGCGCGCGCAGGAGCGGGCCGCGGGCGGGGTCGAGCGGGCGGCGCGCCTCGGCGGTGGCGAGCGCGCGCGCGGCGCGCTCCCGCTCGTCCGCCGGGAGCTGGGTGAGGTCCGTCTCCTCGAGCGGCACCGGCGCGGGGGGGTCGAGGATCGCCACCGGCCGGCCTCGCTCGGCGCCGAGGCGCGTGCGGAGCACCTCGTGCCGGCGGACGACCTCGGACAGGGCCCGCCCGAGCGCGGCCGGATCGAGCGCGCCGCGGAGCCGGACCGCGGCGGCGATGTGGTAGAGCGCGCTCCCGGGCTCGAGCTGGTCGAGGAACCACATCCGCTCCTGCGCGGAGGAGAGCGGGCGCAGCGAGGGATCGGGCCTCGGCGCGATGGGCGCGCCGCCCGCGTCGCCCCGCCGCCGCTCGTCCACGAGCCGCGCCAGGGCGGCCGGCGTCGGGTGCTCGAAGAGCGCGCGGAGCGGCAGCTCCACCCCGGCGAGCGCTCGCACCCGCGCCGTGAGCCGTGTCGCGAGCAGCGAGTGGCCGCCCAGCTCGAAGAAGCCGTCTTCGAGTCCGACCCGCTCGACCCCGAGCACCTCGGCGAAGGCGCCGCGCACGAGCTCCTCGAGCGGCGTGGCCGGGCGGTCGTCGCCCGGGCCGGGGGCGGCCTCCCAGCGCGGCGCCGGCAGCGCGCGCCGGTCGAGCTTCCCGCTCGGCGTGTGAGGCAGGGCCTGGAGGGCCACGAAGGCGGCCGGCACCATCGACTCGGGCAGCCGCTCGCGCAGGTGCTGGCGGAGCGGCGCCGCGCCGGGGGCGGGGCTCCCGCGGCCGACCACGTAGGCGACGAGCGCCCGCTCGCCGTCCGGACCCAGCTGCACCGCGGCCGCCGCCGCCGCGACGGCGGGGTGCTGCACCAGCGCCGCCTCGATCTCGCCCAGCTCGATGCGGTGGCCGCGCACCTTCACCTGCGCGTCGAGGCGACCGAGCAGCTCCAGCTGCCCATCCTCGCGCCAGCGCGCGCGGTCGCCGGTCCGGTACATGCGTCCGCCCGGCGCGAACGGGTCCTCCACGAACCGCTCGGCGGTGAGGGCGGGACGTCCCAGGTACCCCTGGCCCACGCCCTCGCCCCCCAGGCAGAGCTCGCCGGGGAGGCCTGGCGGCAGCGGCGCGCCATGGGCGTCGAGCACGTACGCCCGGACGTTGGCGAGCGGCCTGCCGATGCTCGGGCCGCCAGGGGCCGCGCCCACCCGGCAGGCGGTCGCGTCCACGGCGCACTCGGTGGGGCCGTAGACGTTCCAGCTGTCGATCCCCTCCGCGGCGGCGAGCGTCCGCCAGGTGGCGAGGTCGAGCGGCTCGCCGCCGACGAGGATGAGCCGCGGGCGCGGGTGGGCCGGGTCGAGGAGCCCCGCCGCGAGCAGGGCCTTGAGGTGCGAGGGCACGCAGTCGAGCACGTCGACCCGCCGCGCGCGAAGGAACTCCACCATCGCCGCGGCGTCGGCTCGCACCTCCGCCGGCACGAGCACGAGCGCGTGGCCTGCGAGGAGCGCCAGGAGCTGCTGCACCGAGGCGTCGAAGACGAGCGGGGCGTTGAGGTTCACGCGGAGCGGGCCCGCGCGCCCGGCGTAGGCCGTGCGCGCGAGCCCGGCCCACAGGTTCACCGCGGAGCGGTGGGAGATGCGGACGCCCTTCGGCTTCCCGGTGGAGCCGGAGGTGTAGATGACGTAGGCGGTGTCCTCGCTCCCGGCGATGGGCTGGAGGTGCCGGGCCGGCTCGGCCCCGACGCGGGCGGCGCGCGAGGGGTCGTCGAGGCGGACCACCTCCACCCCGGGCGGCGGCGCAAAGCCGTCCGGGAGCGGCCCCGCGGCGAGGACCACGCCCAGCTCCGCGTCGGCGATGGTCTCGGCGAGGCGCCGGCGCGGCGCGGCCGGATCGAGCGGCACCCAGGCGCCGCCCGCCTCGAGGACGCCGAGGAGCGCCGCGATCGTGTCCGGCACGCGCAGCGCGAGCAGGCCGGCCAGCCGCCCGCGGCCGAAGCCGAGCCGCCGCAGGTGGCGTGCGATGCGGCTCGCCCGCGCGTCGAGCTCGCGGTAGGTGAACGACCGGTCCGCACCCTCCACCGCCAGCGCCTCCGGGGTCCGCGCCGCCTGCGCCTGGAACAGCTGGTGGATCCCCTTCTCGTGCGGGAAGCGGCAGGCGGTGTCGTTCCAGGCCACCACCACCCGCCGCCGCTCCGCCTCCGACAGGATCGGCAGCGCCGAGACGGGCCGGTCGGGCGCGCCGACCGCCGCCTCCACCAGCAGCCCGAGCTGGCGCGTGAACCGGGCGGCGGTCGCCTCGTCGAAGAGGTCGGTGTCGTACTCGAGGGAACCTTCGAGCCCTCCGTCCGCCTCGCGGCAAGAGAGGAGCAGGTCGAGCTTGGAGGTGCCGCGCTCCAGGTCGAGGCGCGTCACCACCAGCCCGGGCAGCGCGAGCCGTGCCGGCCCTGCGGTCTCGAGGTCGAGCATGACCTGGAAGAGCGGGTTCGACCCCCCCTCGCGCCTGGGCCGCACGGCGTCCACCACGAGGTCGAAGGGGAGCGCCTGGTGCGCGAAGGCCTGGAGCGCCGTCTCCCGGGCGCGCCGGAGGAGCTCCCGGAAGCTGGGATCGCCGGAGAGGTCGGTACGGAGCACGACCGTGTTGACGAAGAACCCGATGAGCCCGTCGGTCTCGGCCCGCTCGCGCCCGGCCACCGGGGTGCCGACGAGCAGGTCCTCCTGCCCGGTGGCCCGGAAGAGGAACGCGTCGAGCGCGGCCAGCAGCGCCATGTACGGGGTCGCCTGCTCCGCGCGGGCGAGCTCGGCGAAGGGGCGCCACCGCTCGGCCGGGAGGCTGAAGGCGTGGTGCGCGCCGCGCCCGGAGCGCGCCGACGGGCGTGGACGATCCGCACACAGGTCGAGCGCGGGCACCGCGCCCGCGAGCCGCCGCCGCCAGTAGGCGAGGTCCACCTCGCCGCCCCCGGCGGCGAGCGCCGCGCGCTGCCAGTCGGCGAAGTCGGCGTACTGGATCGCCAGCTCGGGGAGCGGCGACGGGGCGCCGCACGCGAGGGCCGGGTGGAGCGCCGCCAGCTCGCGCAGCAGCACGCCGCTCGACCAGGCGTCGCAGGCGATGTGGTGCAGCGTGAGGAGCAGGACGTGCTCCGCGTCGGAGAGCCGGAGCAGCCGCGCCCGCAGGAGCGGCGGCGCGCCGAGGTCGAACGGCCGCGCCGCCTCCGCCAACGCCTGGCGCCGCACCTCCGCCTCCCGCTCGGCCTCGCGCAGGGAGCGCAGGTCGTCCTGGGCGATCGCCACCGGCGCCGCCGCGGCGACCCGCGCCTGGGCCACGCCGTCCACCTCGACGAAGGCGGTCCGCAGGACGTGGTGGCGCCGGACGATCTCGGAGAGGGCGCGCTCCAGGACGGCCGGGTCGAGGCGGCCCTCGAGGCGCAGCGCCGCCGGGACGAGGTAGGCCGTGCTGCCGGGGTCGAGCCGGTCGAGGAACCACAGCCGCTGCTGCGCGAACGAGAGCGCCCGCGGGGCGCCGTCGTCGCCGCGCGGCAGGGTGGCCGCGCCGCGGCGGCCGCGCCGCGCCAGCTCGCGCACGAGCCGGCCCCGCTGCTCCGACGAGAGCCGGCTGATCCTGTCCTCGCGTCCCGCCACGCCCGTCATCCCCCAGCCGGCTCTGCGGCGGGCGGGGCCGCCTCCCCCGCCTCGACCCGGTCCAGCACCTCGTCCAGCTCCTCCGGCGCGATGCGTGCCGCGAGGCCGTCCAGCACCGCCAGCGCCAGCGCTTCGACCGTCCGCGCCTCGAACACCGTCCTGAGCGGCAGCTCCACGCCGAAGGCGCGCTGGACCCGCGCCACGAGCTGCGCCGCCAGCAGCGAGTGCCCGCCCAGGTCGAAGAAGTCGTCCTGCGCCCCGACCCGCTCCAGCCCGAGAAGCTCGGCCCACAGGGTGGCGAGGCCCGCCTCGACCTCGTCGCGCGGCGCCACGAAGGGCGCGCGGTCCACGGCGCCGGCGGCGAGCGCCGGGAGGGCGGTGCGGTCGAGCTTGCCGCCGGCCGTCCGCGGCAGCGCCGCCACGAAGGCGAAGGCCGCTGGCACCATGTACTCGGGCAGCCGCGCCCGGAGGTGGCGCTTCAGCTCGGACGGCCCGGCCTCGACGCCGGGCGCGAGGGCGACCCACGCCGCGAGGCGCCGGTCGGCCGGTCCTGCCTGGACGAGGTCGACCGCCGCCTCGCGCACGGCCGGGTGCTCGGCGAGGAGCGCCTCGATCTCGCCCAGCTCGATGCGGAACCCGCGCAGCTTCACCTGGCCGTCCACCCGGCCCAGGAACTCGATCGCCCCGTCGTGCCGGCGTCGCACCAGGTCCCCCGTGCGGTAGGCGCGGGCCCCGGCGCGATGGTCGAAGGGGTCGGCGGTGAAGCGCGCCTCGGTCAGATCCGGACGGCGCAGGTAGCCGCGGGCGATGCAGCGGCCGCCCAGGAGGAGCTCGCCGGGCACGCCGTCGGGCGCGAGCTCACCGCCGCGCTCCACCACGTAGGCGCTCCGGCCCGGCAGCGGCCGGCCGATGGGGAGCGTCGCGGGGGCCGCCTCGCCCTCGGACGGCAGCGCCACCTCGTGGAGGGTGGCGGTGATGGTCGCCTCGGTCGGCCCGTACGCGTTGAGGAGCCGCGCGCCCGCCATGGGCGACCGCCGCCAGGCGGCGAGCGGCTCGCCCGGCATGGCGTCGCCGCCGACGATGACGAGGCGCAGCGCCGGCACCGGCTCGGGCGCCGCCGCGCCGGCGCAAGCGCGGGCCCACTCCGCCCACCAGGCGGGCGGCACGTTCACCACCGAGAGGCGCGCCCGCGCCGCGAAGCGGTGGAACGGCCCCCCCCCGGGGACGTCGTCGTCGCGCAGGACGACGGTCGCCCCCGCCAGCAGCGGCGGCACGATCTGCTCCAGCGAGGCGTCGAAGGCGGGCGAGGCGAACTGCAGGACCCGGTCGGCGGGGTCGAGCTGGTAGTGGCGCACCACCTCGCGGCAGTGCGTGGCGAACGCCTCGTGGTCGACCAGCACGCCCTTCGGCCGACCGGTGGTGCCGGAGGTGTAGATGACGTAGGCGAGCGAGTCGGGCCCGACCGGCGCTGGCGCCGCCGGGCCGGCCGCCTCGGACGCGTCGACGTCGACGTCGTCGAGCACCACCACCGCCGCGCCGAGTCCGGCCAGCCGCACCGCCCGGTCGCGGGTGGTGAGGACGACGCCGGCGCCGGCGTCCTCCAGGATGAAGGCGTTGCGCGCGTCGGGCGCCGCCGGGTCGAGCGGCAGCCAGGCCGCGCCGGCTCCCAGCACCCCCCAGAGCGCCGTCACCAGCTCGGGCGAGCGCTCGACGAGCACTCCCACCGGCGCCTCCGGCGCCACGCCCATGCCGCGCAGGCGGCGCGAGAGCCGCGCGGCGCGCCGCGCCAGCTCGGCGTAGGTGAGCGCCACCTCGCCCTGCTCCACCGCCACCGCTTCCGGCGTAGCCGCCACCTGGCGCGCGAACGCCTCGTGGACCGGCTCCGGCGCGGGCCCGGGCTCCGGCGGAAGCGCCGCCGCGAGGAGCGCGCGCCGTTCGCCGCCGGTGGCGAGCGGCAGGTCCGCGATCGCGCGCGCCGGGTCCTCGACGATCCCGTCCAGCAGGGTCGCGAACTGCGCCAGCATCGAGTCGATGGAGGCTTCGTCGAAGAGGTCGCGCTGGTACTCGAGGCTGAGGACGAGCTCCTCGCCCGCCTCGGCCACGATGGCGGTGAGGTCGAAGGGCGACGGCTGCTCGTGGAGCGGCAGGGACCCGAGCGCGAGCCCGCCCAGCTCGAGCCGCCCGCCCTCCTCGCCGAGCGCGAAGGAGGCGAGGGCTGCGGCGTCCACGAGCTGCGCCGTCTTCTGGTAGGTGAGCGCCACGTTGACGAGCGGCGCGCCGCCCGCGCCGCGGGCCGGGTGGAGCCGCTCGACGACGAGCGCGTGCGGGAAGCGCGCCGCTTCGAGGCCGCGCCGGACGGTGTCGCGGACCCGGCCGAGGAGCGTCGCGAAGGAGGGCGCGCCCGACAGGTCGACGCGCATCGGGAGGAGGTTCACCACGTAGCCGAACAGGCCGGCGTTCTCGCGGGTGCGGTTCGCGGCCGGCGTCCCGACGAGGAGGTCCTCCTGCCCCGTGTAGCGGTGGAGCAGCACGGCGAAGGCGGCCAGCAGGGTCATGAACGGCGTCGCGCCGTGCGCGCGCCCGAGCGCGCGGAACCGGCGGGACAGCTCCAGGCCGAGGCGGCGCCCGCGGCTGCCGCCGCGGAAGGACGGGCTGGCCGGCCGCGCCCGGTCGAGCGGAAGCGCCACCGGCGCGAGGTCGCACCCCGCGAGCGCGCGCTGCCACGACGCCCACAGCCGCTCGCCGTCGGCGCTCGCCAGCAGCGCCTCCTCCGCGCGGACGTGATCGGCCCAGCCGTAGAGGGGGGGGGCGAGCGCCGGGGCGACGCCGGCGCGCGCCGCGGCGTAGAGCGCCCCCAGGTCGTGGAGGAAGAGCGCCCACGACCAGAGATCGACGACGGCGTGGTGGATGGCCATGAGCACGAGGTCGCCCGCCGCCGAGTTCCGGTAGACGCGGCACCGGGCGAGCGGCCCCGCCGCCAACTCGAACGGCGCGTAGACGTCGCGCGCGATCTGCTCGCGCAGCGCGCCGAGACCGGCGCCGCCCGCGTCCTCCACCGCGAAGGGCATCGCGCCGGACGGCGCGACCCGGCGCGCCGGGCGGCCGTCCACGGCGGGGAAACTCGTGCGGAGCGCCTCGTGGCGCTCGACCAGGCCGTCCATGGCCCGGCGGAGCGCGTCGAGGTCGGTCGCTTGCCCCAGCCGGACGAGGTGGACGGAGTTGTAGGCGGGGCTCAACGGCGCCAGGCGCTGCAGGAACCACAGTGCCCGCTGCCCTCGAGACAAAAGGGTATCCAGGCCGGCCGCACCGGCAGCTGATCCGCTCTCGAACATGGCCCCCGCCCCGTCGCGATCTCGACCGCCACTGCCAGTCGATGTCGCCTGAATGCGCACACCTCACCACAGCTGGTGAGGGGGGGGTAGAGGCCAAAGGAGTGTGTCGGCGCGATCACCCGTGTTCGAGTTCGCCCGTCCGCATGTGCCCTTCGCGCTTGGCTCCGACCGGACCGCGCCCGGGTCGGCGTAATCCGGCGTTTTGGCGCCGAGAATCCGCTCACTTCCCGGTCCGCGCCCCGGCGCCAGGCATGCGACCGACTGTCAGGACCCCATCCCGCGTTCCGGAGGGCACCGGCCCCTCGGTCCTGATGTGTTGCCACCGTAGGTGTACCGCTCACGCACCGTGCGTGTTGACATGGGTCACACTTCGTGAAGGCGCGGTGCCGTCAGCTCCGACGCGCCGGCGCCCGGCGCGCCTCGGCCGGCGGGTCGGCGCGGTCGAAGCGCACGGCCGGCATGCGCGGGTCCGGCCGCCGGGCGGCGCGCGCGAACTCGTCGGCGCGGTCCTTCGCCACCTCGAAGCGCGTCTCCCGCGGCAGCACCACGATCTTCCCCACCTCGTCGCGGGTCACCCCGCCGCGGCGGCAGATGAGCGGGAGGAGCCAGCGCGGGTCGGCGTTCTTCTCGCGCCCGACGGTGACGCGGAACCACACCCCGCCCTCCCGGGCGGCGGGCCGCTCCCGCCGCGGCGCGCGCTCGGCCGCCTTCACCGGCGCCTCGCGCCCCACCCGCGCCGTGTCCGGCAGGTCCTCCGGCTCGGGCAGCCGCGCCCGCTCGCGGCGGACGAGCGCCGCCGCCACCAGGAGCGGCGCCCGCTCCTCGAGGAGCCGCCGCGCCACCGCCAGCTCCTCCTCGGTCGCCTCGCCCGCCTGCGCGGCCACCGAGGCCGCCAGCCGCTCCTCGTCGCGCGCGCGGATCTCCTCGGCGGTGGGCACCGGCGCCCACTCGGCCGCCACCCCCGCCTCGCGCAGCATCCGGTCGAGCCGGAAGCGCTCCGCCGGCGCGGCCAGCAGCACCGCCTGGCCCTTCCGCCCGGCCCGGCCGGTGCGGCCGCTGCGGTGCTGCAGGGACGCCGCGTCGCGCGGCAGGTCGGCGTGCAGGACGAGGTCGACGTTCGGCAGGTCGAGGCCGCGCGCGGCCACGTCGGTCGCCACCAGCACCCGCGCCCGCCCGTCGCGGAGCGCCTTCAGCGCCTTCGTCCGCTCCACCTGGGTGAGCTCGCCGGAGAGCGCCACCGCCTCGAAGCCGCGCTCGCCCAGGCTGGCGGCGGTGTGGTGCACCGTCTCGCGCAGCGCCCGGAAGACGAGCGCGCTCGCCGGGTCGAGCCGTCGCAGCACGTTCACGAGCGCCAGCTCGCGCTCGCGCGGCGCCACGAGGTGCGCGCGGTAGCCGATGTCGGCGTGCGCCTCGCCCGGCGGCGTGGCGGCCACCCGCACCGGCTCGCGGGTGTAGCGACGCGCCAGCTCCAGGATGGGCTTCGGCAGGGTGGCCGAGAAGAGGATGGTGCGGCGCCCCTCGGGCGCGGCGCCCAGGATGGCCTCCAGCTCCTCGCGGAAGCCCATGTCGAGCATCTCGTCCGCCTCGTCGAGCACCAGCGCCCCCGCGCCGCCGAGGTCGAGGTTCTTGCGGTCGAGGTGATCGCGGAGCCGGCCCGGCGTGCCCACCACCAGGTGGAGCCCCTGGGTCAGCGCCCGCGCCTCGCGCCGGGGGTCCATCCCCCCGACGCACGCGCCGACCCGGCCGCCGGACTCGGCGAAGAGCCAGGAGAGCTCGCGCTGCACCTGCACCGCCAGCTCGCGGGTGGGGGCGATGACGAGCCCGAGCGGCGCGCGCGGGCGGGCGGGCGGGAACGACGGCGCCTCCCCGAGGAGCGTCTGCGCCAGGACGAGCCCGAAGGCGACCGTCTTCCCGGAGCCGGTGCGCGAGGACACGAGCAGGTCGCGCCCGGCCAGCTCCGGGCCGAGCACCGCCGCCTGCACGGGGGTCGGCTCGGCGTAGCCGTGGGCGGCGAGGGCGGCGCGGAGGGCGGCGTGGGCGTCCAGGTCGGCGAAGGTCACGGGAGCCTTGTAGCCGGGCGGCGGCCCGCCGGCGAGCGCGGATCGCGCTCTCGCCGGCGCGTCAGGCCGGCGCCGCGGCGCGGCGGGGGCGGGCGCGGCGGCGCAGGACCGCGTGGAGGCGGTGCACGAAGCCCGCGCGGTCGAGCACCATGAACGGACACAGGTCGACCACCGGCTCCACCCCTTGCGCCCGGCAGAGCGCCACCGCCTCCTCGCTGGCGCAGCCGCGACCGGCGCCGCGGTGGAACCACACGCGCCGGACGCCGGCCGCCAGGCAGTCGCGCGCCGCGGCGGCGGCGAGGCTCGGCGGGGTCATGATCAGCGCCGCCTCCGGCGCCGGCGCGGCGTCCTGGACGCGGGCGACCGCGGGCGCGCCGCCGATCTCGCCCGCGGCCGGGTTCACCGGGACGACGTCGTAGCAGCGCGCCGTGAGCTCCCGCTGCACTGCCCGGCTGAAGCTCCGCGGGTCGCGCGAGGCGCCCACCAGCGCCAGGCGGCGGCAGGCGAGCACGGCGCGAGCGCGGGAGAGGTTCTCTTCGTCCATGGCGGCTCCCCCCGGGGCGGCCAGAGCGCGGTGCGCGGCTCGCCCCTCCCGAGGAGAGCGCCGGGCGCAGGCCCTGTCCATCTGCTCCGCGGTCGCAGGCCTCTCCGGCGCGCGCCTCGGCGCTTCGAGGGGGCTCGCGCGGGGGTAGGTCCACCGGGTCGCGCCCTCGGGGCAGGCCTCACCTCGCGTCGAGCGCCTGGCGGCGGTACTCGCCCGGCCGGACGCCGCTCCACCGCTTGAAGGCGCGGTGGAAGGCGCTCGTCTCCTGGAACCCGAGCCGGCTCGCGATCTCGGCGATGCTGAGGCGGCTCGCGCACAGGTGGTGGATGGCGGCGTCCCGGCGCAGCTCGTCCTTCACGCCCTGGTAGCTCGTGCCCTCCCCCTCGAGCCGACGGCGCAGGGTGGTGGGCGCGACGTGGAGCTCCCGGGCGACGTCCGCCAGCAGCGGCCACTCCGCGGTGGCGATGCTGCCGCGCAGGCGCCGTCGCACGCGCACCGTGAAGCTCTCCTCGTTCTTGTACTTGAGGAAGATCGACTGCGGCGCGGTGCGCAGGAACTTCTTCAGGGCGGCGGCGTCCTGGACCACCGGGGCCGCGAGGTGCGCCGCGTCGAAGTGCACGGCGGTCCGCGGCGCGTCGAAGCGCAGGTGCCGCGAGTACATCACCGCGTACTCCGCCGCCCAGGACGGCCGCGGGTGCGCGAACTCCGCCAGCGCGAGCGGGATGCGCCGGCCGGCCAGCCAGCACATCGTCCCGTGCACCGCCACGAGCAGAGTCTCGTCGGCGAAGCGGCGCGCCTCCGCGTCGGCGATCCGGCTCGTCACCCGGACGCTCGCCCGCGGCCCGTCCACGACCAGCTCCGCCTCGACGTCGTCCAGGAGGAGCGAGAACCCCCGGAGGAGCCGCCGCAGCGCCGCGCCCAGCTCGGGGCCGTGCAGCGCCGCGAGGCAGAGGAAGGCGAAGCTCCCGCGCTTCAGCCTGCGCCGGTCGAGCCCGAAGAACTCGTCGTCGAGCTCCCGCGCCACCGCCAGCCAGAGGGCGGAGAAGACCGCGGCCGGGACCCGCGCGTGGGCCACCCCGAGGAGCTCCGGGGGGACCCCCGCCGCCGCCAGCACCCGCGCCCGCGCCTCGGGGCCCAGCCGGGCGACCGCGGCGTCGACGAAGTGCATCGAGACGGTGTCCTTCTCCATGGCGGCGGGGCTCGCCCGGAGTGTAGCGCGGCCGTTCGCGGGGTGGCAAAAAGCGCCAGCCGGCGCGGGCGGATCGGGCATCGCCCGCCGCGGCTCCAGGCGCCTACAGTCCGGGAGCGGCGCGGACCGCCCGCCGCGCCCGCGGGGCGGGCCGAGGCGCCGCGCGGAGAGGACGGGCAAGGACATGGACGCGAAGAGCATCGGGGTGGTGGGCGCCGGGACCATGGGCAACGGCATCGCGCAGGTGTGCGCCGCCGCCGGGCTCCAGGTGACCATGGTCGACGTCTCGGAGGCCGCCGTGCAGCGCGGCCTCGCGACCCTGCGCGGCAGCCTCGACCGCCTCATCAAGAAGGGGGCGCTCACCCCGGCCGCGAAGGAGGCGACCGTGGCGCGCGTCGCGGGCACGACCGACTACGGGGCGCTCGGCGGCGCCGGGCTGGTGATCGAGGCCGCCACCGAGAACCTCGAGGTGAAGCTCCGCATCCTGCGCCAGCTCGACGAGCTCGTCTCGCCGGACGCGATCGTCGCCACCAACACCTCCTCCCTCTCCATCACGCAGCTCGCGGCGGTGGGGCGGAGGCCGGAGCGCTTCGTGGGGCTCCACTTCTTCAACCCCGTGCCGATGATGGCGCTCGTCGAGGTGATCCGCGGCCTGCAGACCTCCGACGAGACGCACGCCCGGGCGCTCGCCTTCGCGCAGGACATCGGCAAGACCCCCATCACCGTGAAGAACGGCCCGGGGTTCGCGGTGAACCGCATCCTGTGCCCGATGATCAACGAGGCCATCTTCGCGCTGCAGGAGGGGATGGCCTCCGCCGAGGACATCGACACCGGCATGAAGCTCGGGTGCAACCACCCCATCGGCCCCCTGGCGCTGGCCGACCTGGTGGGCCTCGACACGCTGCTGGCCGTGATGCAAGTCTTCTACGAGGGCTTCAACGACCCGAAGTACCGCCCGGCCCCGCTGCTCAAGGAGCTCGTGGCCGCCGGCCGGCTGGGCCGGAAGACGAAGCGCGGCTTCTTCGCGTACGAGTGAAGCGCCGGCGCCTCGACCGAGGTCTCACCGCCGCCGCCGCGCGGCCCTGGAGGCTCACATGAAGGAGTACACCGCTCCCCTCCGCGACATGCACTTCGTGCTGCGCGAGCTCACCCCGCTCGAGGAGGTCGCCCGCCTGCCCGGCTGCGAGGACGCCACCCGGGAGGTGACCGAGGCCATCCTCACCGAGGCGGGCAAGTTCGCCTCGGGCGTGCTGTCGCCGCTCAACCGCGTCGGCGACCGCGAGGGCGCGCGCTGGCGCGACGGCGAGGTGACCACCGCCCCCGGCTGGCGCGACGCGTACCGGCAGTTCGTCGAGGCCGGGTGGAACGCGCTCTCGTGCGATCCGGAGCACGGCGGCCAGGGGCTGCCGCGGCTCGTCTCGGCGCTCGTCGACGAGATGTGGAACGGCGCCAACGTCGCCTTCGCGCTCTGCCCGATGCTCACCCGCGGCGCCATCGAGGCCATCGAGCTCCGCGGCTCGGAGGCGCTCCGGCGCACCTACCTGCCGAAGCTGGTGAGCGGGGAGTGGACCGGCACCATGGTGCTCACCGAGCCGCAGGCCGGCTCGGACCTCGCGAGCGTGCGCACCCGCGCCGTCCCCCAGGGCGACGGGACCTACAAGCTCGAGGGCCAGAAGATCTTCATCACCTACGGCGAGCACGACCTGGCCGAGAACATCGTCCACCTGGTGCTGGCGCGCACCCCGGACGCGCCCGAGGGCGTGAAGGGCATCTCGCTCTTCGTCGTGCCGAAGTTCCTGCCGAAGGAGGGCGGCGGCCTCGGCGCGCGCAACGACGTCCGCTGCGTTTCGATCGAGCACAAGCTCGGCATCCACGGCAGCCCGACCGCGGTGCTGGCGTTCGGGGACCAGGGCGGCGCGGTGGGCTGGCTCGTGGGCGAGGAGCACCGCGGGCTCGAGTACATGTTCATCATGATGAACGCCGCCCGCTTCGCGGTCGGGCTGGAGGGCATCGGGATCTCCGAGCGCGCCTACCAGCGCGCGCTCGACTACGCCCGCGAGCGGCTCCAGGGCACCGAGCTCGGCGCGCGCAGCCGCGAGCGGGTCGCCATCGTCCGCCACCCCGACGTGCGCCGGATGCTCATGCTCATGAAGTCGCGCACCGAGGCCATGCGCGCGCTCGCCTGCGCGGTGGCGGCGGCGACCGACACCGCGCGCCGGCACCCCGACGCCGCGCGCCGGCAGGAGCGCCAGGCGTTCGTCGACCTCATGATCCCGGTGGTGAAGGGCTGGGCCACCGAGATGGCGGTCGAGAACGCCTCGCTCGGCGTGCAGATCCACGGCGGCATGGGCTACGTCGAGGAGACCGGCGCGGCGCAGCACCTGCGCGACGCGCGCATCACGCCCATCTACGAGGGGACCACCGGCATCCAGGCCGCCGACCTCATCGGGCGCAAGATCGCGCGCGACCGCGGGGCGGCGGCGGCCGCGCTCATCCGCGAGGTGCGCGAGGTGGAGGGGCAGCTCGGGCGCCGGGACAGCGCCCTCCTCGCCGCCATCGGGGCGCGGCTGCACGAGGGGCTCGCGGCGCTCGAGCGCGCGACCGAGTTCGTGGTAGGGACCTACGGCCCCGACGTCCGGCGGCCGTCGGTGGGCGCGGTCCCCTTCCTCGACCTGCTCGGAACCGTCGCCGGCGGGTGGCAGATGGCCCGCGCCGCGCTGGTCGCGCACCAGCGCCTGGGCGAGGGCGCGGGCGAGGCGGGCTTCTACCGCGCCAAGCTCGCCACCGCGCGCTTCTACGCCGATCACGTCCTGGCGCGCGCGCCCGGGCTGGCGCTCACCGTGGTGGAGGGGGCCGAGGGGGCGCTGGCCATCGAGGACGACCAGCTCTGACGGTCGTCACCCAGCGTGACGTAGGTCAAGGCGCCGAGCCGGCCCCCGCGGGACGATGCCCCGCAAGGGGGGGCAGCCTTGACCAAGTTCGCGTGGTTCGCAGGGTTCGTGTGCGCTGCGTTCGTGTGGGGTTGCGGTGCCGGCAAGTCGGGGCCCGCCACCGACTACGCGCCGGCCTTCGCCGGGGACTGGTCCGGCACGCTGGTCGTGTCGGCCGACGGCTTCTCGCAGTCGTACACCGCCGCCTTCGGCCTGAAGGCGCAGGGGCTGAACGCGCTCGAGCTGACCGACTTCTGCCCGGACCTCTCGGGCCCGTCGGCGAGCGTGACGACGCCCTCGCAGTTCCAGATCGGCTCGTACCGGTGCCCCTCGATCGCGGCCGGGAGCTGCGCCGGGGTCGTGATCTCGGTCCAGCGCGGCTACGGGTCGCTGGATGCCACCGGGAAGACGCTCACCTTCGCCATCGACGCCAACGAAAGCGGCTGCGGGGCCTCCATCCCGCTCACCCTGAGGTTCACCGGCCAGCGCTACGATCCACCCCCCGTGGTCAGCGTCACGATCTCGCCGGCGGCGCCGCTGGACACCGACGACCTCATCGCCGTGGTGACCGCCCACGATCCCGACGGCGACCCGGTCACCCTCTCCTACGCCTGGGAGCGCAACGGCGTCGCGATCCCGGACCAGACCGGCGCGACCCTGCCGGCGGCCTCCACCCGGCCCGGGGACTACGTCACGGTGCAGGTCACCGCCTCGGACGGCGCCAGCACCGCCTTCGCGACGGCGAGCGTCTACATCCCGGGCTCGAGCTTCAACCGGCCGCCGGCCGTCAGCGTCGCGCTCAGCCCGGCGAACCCGCGGCCCAGCGACGTCCTCACCGCCCAGGTGACCGCGAGCGATCCCGACGGCGACCCGCTCACGCTCTCCTACGCGTGGAAGGTGGCCGGCACCCTCGTCGCGGGCGAGACCGGCGCGACCCTGCCCGGCGGCCACGCCGCCGTGGGGGACCTCGTCACCGTGGTGGTCACGGCCTCGGACGGGGTGGCCTCGACGACGGCCACCGCCAGCGTGACGCTGCCCCCGTTCATCCTCCTGGGGTCGCCGCCCGCGCAGATCGCGGCCGGCCAGGGCGTGAGCTTCCAGCTCACCGCCAGCAGCGTGGACGGCTCGCAGCCGGGCGCCTTCGCGCTCGAGTACGGCCCCGCCGGCATGACCGTGAGCCCGGCGGGCCTCGTCAGCTGGCCGGCCTCGCTGCCGATGTTCGACCGATCGCTCGACGTCCACTACGCCGTCACCCTGGCCGGCTCGCCGACGAGCCGCTTCACCGGGACCCTCCAGGTCGTCGATCCGGCACGCCAGCCGCCGCTCTACCGGACCGGGATCGAGATCCCGGTCTGGCACTCGGGCCTGCGCGTGGCCGACCTCGACGGCGACGGGCGCGCCGAGATGCTGGTCGCGAGCGGCAGCGGCCTCTACGAGCTGGCGCGCTCGGGCAGCGGCTACGCCCAGCGGTGGGCCTACCCCTTCTCGCCGGGCGACACGGACACCGTGCAGGCCGTCGCGGTGCGCGACCTCGACGGCGACGGCAAGCCGGAGATCTTCTTCTCCACCGGCGATCTGGTGGTGGAGCTCGACGGCGCGAGCCGGCGCGAGGTGGGGCGGTACGAGAGCGGCGGCGCCTTCGCCTGCCGCGACCTCGAGCTGGCGGACGTCGACCGCGACGGCGCCGTGGAGCTGGTCTGCCTCGGCGCCGCCTCGACGTACGCCTACGAGACCGCCGGGAAGGTGGTGGTGTTCGACGCCAAGACCCTCGCCGTGCGGTGGCAGACGGCGAGCCTCTCCTCGATCGGCGGGACCCTGGCCGTCGGGGACGTGGACGGCGACGCCGCGCTCGAGATCGTCACCTCCGGCGGGTACGTGTTCGACGGGATCACCCAGCAGAACGAGTGGGCCTACGGGCCCGGGTTCGGCCGGGCGGTGGGCGTGGGGGATCTCGACGGCGACGGGGTGGCGGAGATCGTCGGGATGCAGGACTGGAACGCCTTCGACATCTTCAGCGCGGTGCTGAAGTCGCCCCTCAAGGAGGGGACCGGCTTCGACTTCGACGCGCTGCTCGTCGCCGACCTCGACGGCGACGGGAGGGCGGAGATCCTGATCGGCGACGGCCAGTGGGGCAACGTCACCGCCTACCGCTACGACCGGAGCTCGAACGCGCTCTCCACCCTCTTCCAGATCAACTCCCAGAACCACGGGGTCACGAGCCTCGGGGTGGGCGACGTGGACGGGGACGGCGCGAACGAGTTCGTGTGGGGCTCCGGGGCGACGAGCTCCGGCGAGGACTCGTTCGTCATCGCCGGCCTCGACCCGACCATCGCGGTGGAGTGGACCAACACGAACCCGAACGAGCTCGACGGGCCGTTCGTGGGGGCTCGACCCGCCCACCTCGGGGCCGGCGCCGACCGGCTGCTCTTCGCGGTCGCGTCCACCAACAGCAGCTACGACGGCACGCGGGTGATCGCGCTCGACCCCGCCACCGGCCTCTTCCAGGTGAGCCAGGAGCTCGGCACGAACTGGAACCGGCGCGCCGCCCTGGACGTCGCGGACTACGACGGCGACGGCGTGGACGAGGTGCTCCTCGGCACCTCCGCCCTCTACGACGGCTACTTCACCGCCTTCGACTTCTCGGCCGGCGCGGCGGAGTGGACCTCGGCGAAGCTCACCAACGTCGCGGTCGCCGCGGTGACGCACGCCGATCTGAACGGCGACGGGTACGCCGATCTCGTGGCCGTCACCGGCGACGGCTACGTGCGCGCGCACGACGTGAAGCACCAGGCGCTGCTGTGGACGAGCACCGGCCTCGGCTCGAACGGCGTCGACGTCGCGGTCGCGGACCTCGACGCGGACGGGAGCCCGGAGATCGTCGCGCTCGCGAGCGGACGTGTCGTCGTCTACCGCCGGACGGCCGGCACCGTGGCCTGGATCGAGGCGGCGTCGCAGGCGGTGACGGGCGGCGCGGCCCTCCTCGTCGGGGACGCCGACGGCGACGGGACGCCGGAGATCTACGTCCTCCAGAGCACGTACGGCGGCGCCACCGTCCTCCGGTTCAGCGCCGCGCTGGTCGCGCTGGGGAGCCTCTCGCTCGACGCCCCGGTGCAGAGCCTCCACCTCGAGGACCTCGGCTACGGCCGGAAGAACCTCGTCGTGAGCGTGGGGAGCCCCGGCGCGTACCCGACCACGACGACGCGGCCCAGGCTCGTCGCCCTCGACCCCCTCACCGGCGCCGAGATCTGGCGCTCGCCCACGCTCTGGGGGACGGTCCCCAACCACAGCCTGAGCTACGTGGACGTGAACGGCGACGGGCGACGGGAGCTCGCGTTCGGCACCACCTACGGCATGTACCTGACGCGCTAGAGGACCTTCACGCCCTTCCACGCGGCCTGCACCGCAGCCTGCTCCGCCCCCGCTCCGTACAGCAGCCCGGCGGCGTCGATGGTCGCGCGCGCCGCCTCCGCGAAGGTCGCGTCGGGGTGCAGCATCGGCAGGGTGCGGTACCAGATCGGCCCGGCCTTCTCCCAGGCGTGGCCGCCGAGCGCCATGGCCGCGAGGAAGAAGGCGTGGTTCGGGATGCCGGAGTTGGTGTGGACGTCGCCGTCCTGGACGTACCCGCCCATGTCGCCGGGCTGGTCGTCGCCGGTCCAGGCGGTGCCCGGCGCCTTCATGGACCGGAGCGCCTTGCCGTACTTCGCGCCCATGATCCCCTCGCCGATGAGCCAGCTCGCCGCGTTCACGTCCTGGCCGAGCTTCCACTGCTTCACCAGCGTCCCGAACACGTCGGAGATGGACTCGTTGAGCGCGCCGCTCTGGCCGTCGTAGGTGAGCCCCCCCGGGACCGTGTACTGGGTGACCCCGTGCGTCAGCTCGTGCCCGACCACGTCGATGGCGCTCGCGAACCCGGTGAAGAGCTGGCCGTCGCCGTCGCCGTACACCATCTGCCGCCCGTTCCAGAAGGCGTTGTTGAACCTGGTCCCGTAGTGGACGGTGGAGTCGAGCCGCATCCCGCGGCCGTCGACCGAGTTGCGCTTGAATGTCTTCCAGTAGAAGTCGTAGGTGTCGCCCGAGCTGTCGTAGGCCTGGTTCACGACCTCGTCCTTCGACCTGGGGCCGCCCTCCCCGCGCACGAGCGCACCGGGGAGCCGCGTCGCGTGGCCGGCGTCGTAGATGGTCCGGCGCTCGCCGCCGGCGGGGACGCCCACCGCCGCGAAGCCCATCTCCTTGAACGCGAGCCGCTGGCCGCGGAGCCGCTCGGAGAGCAGCGCCGTGTCCAGGTCGCCGAGCTTCCGGAGCAGCTTCGGTGGCACGATGAAGCACGCATGAGCGGAGCAGCAGCGATCGTCGGCCATGTCGCCTCCTCGCGGGACTCGGTCCCGCGCCCTCTTGCACGGGGGTGCGCCGGACCCGGCGGATGTGACGCTCCGCCGCGGGGCCGCGGCTCGTCCGGGGGAGACCCGCGGCGGCCTGGCGCCCGCGCGTCCCATGTAGAATCTTGGTGCGGACGTCGAGGGCCTCTCCGGGCAGGGCCATGTTCACGACCGACCGTGCGACTGCGCTGCGGAGCCCGCGCCCGCCGTGGGCGTGCCTGGCGGCCGCCCTCGTGGCGGCCTGCTCCGGGCACGCCCGGACGTCGCCCTCGGGAGCCTCGATGACCCCAGCCCACCTCTCGTCTCGCGTCGTCGTCGTCGACGGTCAGCAGGGCTTCGTCGGCGAGGCGGGGACCATCACCACCGTCGAGCCGGACGGGACCTTCAGCGTGGCGGACTTCGTCCGGGACCAGGTCTCGCCGCCGAAGCGCACCGGGCACCTCTCGCCCGAGGCCGTCGACCGGCTCGCGCGCACGCTGGCCGCGGAGCTGGAGCCGAGGCCTCCCGAGCGGATCGCCGCCGCGCCCGCCACCGCCAACCCGCGGCGGCTCCGGGTCCGGTACGGCGGCGCGGAGACGACGCTCGCGCTTCCCGCCGGCGCGGCCCCCGAGGACGAGGCCGCCCTGGCCGGCGGCGCGGACGCGCCGGCCGCGCGCGTGCTGCGCGTCTGGCGGACGGTCCAGGAGCTCGTCCCGAGCCCGTGAACGCGCGGGTCGGGTCGCCCGCGCGCCACCCGCCGGGCGGGTTGAAGGTGGTTTGATACGCCACTACGCTGCTCGTGTGCGCCCCCGTTCCACCGCGTGCTCCCGGCAGCTGCGGCTGGGCGTCGCGGCCGCGGCGCTGCTCGCGGCGAGCCCGGCCGCGGCCGACGCGACCTACCTCCAGCTCCCCGGGATCACGGGCCCGTCCACCGGCACCCGCTACACCGGCTGGTTCGAGGTGGGTCAGCACCAGGTGGTGCTCATGCCCGGGCTGTACGACCCGGACCGGAAGGCCGTCGTCTCGCGCTGCCAGGCCACGATCCGGACGCAGCTGGGCACGGCCGGCGCCGCCGTCGCGCAGCTCGTGGGCGGGTCCCTCGGGACGGTGCGGCTCGAGCGCGTCGGCCCGCTCGACACGCTGCCGCTCTACCAGGCCATCCTCCGGAACGCGGTGCTGGTGCAGCAGAGCACCACCTTCGACGCCGGCGCCGCCTACGACACGCTGGCGCTGACCTTCGACGGGGCGGACGTCACCACCTACCAGAAGAAGCCCGACGGCTCGCGCGCGAGCGGCACGCAGGGCTCGTTCAACTGCCTGCTCGCGCCCTGAGCGGCCTCCCTGGAGGCCTGGCAGGGCCGCGCAACCGGCGCGGCCCGCTGGTGTTGCGATGGGGACGATGAGCTCTCGTATCGCCGCCCTGCTCCTGCTCGCCTGCGCCTGCGCCGTCGAGGCGCATCCGCGCCCGCCACCCCGGCTCCTCCCGCCGCCCGAGGCCGTCGCCATCGCGGCGCAGTACGCGCGCTCGCACGGGCTCGTCGTCGACACGACCTACCGGGCGCGCCTCGACCGGCGCGCCCGCTGGCACGTGCTCCTGGGCGGCGCCGGCGGGCGCGACCGGGCGGCGGTGACCGTCGACGGGTACTCGGGGCGGGTGATCGCGGCCCGGCTCAGCGGCGCCCGCGGTGAGCTCGCGCCGCCACCGCCGCCGCCCGGCACCGCACCCGGCGCCATCCCCGAGCCCGAGCCCGAGGCCGAGCCCGCCCCGGCGACGCCCCCGGGCCCGCCGCCGGCGGCCCCGCCCCCGCCGCCGCCCCCGGGGTGACCCCGCCCCTGAGGACGTCGCCTCGGGCCCGCTCGCCCTCGCGGACGCCCTCGCGCGAGCCGCCGGCTCGGCGCGGGAGCCGGGCGGGCGATGAGAGCCCCGCAGCACGGAAGGTGGTCGGAGGCGGAACCCCATCGCGTCGAAGACCGTTGGCCCGCGCGGCAGCCGGCGATTATCGAGGAGGCAGGTGCGAGGGAGGGGCGCGATGGTGCGGATCAAGCGCGCGTACGAGGACGCGGCCGCCGACGACGGCTACCGGGTGCTCGTCGACCGGCTCTGGCCACGAGGCGTGAAGAAGGAGGCGCTGCGGCTCGACCTCTGGGCCAAGGACCTCGCGCCGAGCCCGGCCCTCCGGCGCTGGTTCGGCCACGACCCCGCGCGCTTCCGGGAGTTCGCCCGCCGCTACGCCGCCGAGCTGCGCCGCGGCCCGGCGCCGGCGCTCCTCCAGGAGCTCGCCCGGCGCGCCGCGCGCGGCCACGTGACGCTCGTCCACGGCGCGCGCGACGAGGAGCACAACGGCGCGGTGGTGCTGCGCGACGCGCTCGTCGAGGACGTCCGGCCGCACGCCGGCTGAAGCAGGCCCGGAGCGGCCCGCGCGCTCAGGCGCCCACCCTCGCCTCGAGCGCCCTGAGCTGCGCGCGGAGCGCCTTCTCCCGCGCGAACCGCTCCGTCACGTCCCGCAGGACCGCGATCACCCACTCGATGCGGCCGCCGGCGTCCTTCAGCAGCTGGATCGAGAACTCGATCGAGAGCTGGCGGCCGTCCTTGTGGAGCGCCGGGACGGCGAGGAGCTGGCCCTGCCCATAGCGCGTCACGCCGGACTGCATGACCGCTTCCCAGCCTCCCCAGTGCCGGCCGCGGAGCCGCTCGGGGATGATGAAGTCCATCGACGCCCCGAGGGCCTCGCCGACGGAGAAGCCGAAGATGCGCTCCGCCGCGGCGTTCCAGTACCGGACGACGCCCGCGGGATCCGAGATCAGGACCGCGTCGGGCGAGCCGTCCAGGAGGCGCTGCGGGAGATCCTGGGGAAGGGCGGTCATCGCGACCAGACGTACGTGACTCGGCGCGTACGAGCAACCCGGGTCCCCATCCGGAACTTCACGGTCCGCGCGTCTTCAGCAGCCGCACGCGGGCGTCGACGGGCCCGTCGCGGGGCCCTGCGCGGCGGCCTGCGCCGGGCGCTCCGGCGCCGCGGCGCGCGCCTCCCCGCCGCGCAGCTCCTCGCCGGGCCCGCCGTCGCCGACCGGGAGCGCGACCAGGAAGGCGCTGAAGCCCGGCTGCGCGGGCGCCGCCTCGTGAGCCGCCACCGCGTAGGTCGTGTCGTCGTTCGGCACGGGCTGCTCCGCGAGCTGATCGAAGGTCCAGGTCGCGCGCGGCTGGGCGTCGTCCGCGTCCGGCGGCCGATCGTTCGACGCGAACGCGGGCCCCGCGGCGAGGGCGAGGAGGGACACGGCGAGGCCAGGGACGAGCTGCTTCATGGGGGGTTTCTCCTGTGAGGGTTCGCCCCCGGTTCAGCATCGCGCGTGCCAGCCCGCTCGCGCGCTCCCGCGCCGCGGGCCGCGCCTTTCCGCGCCGCCGCGGGGGCTTCGCCATGAGCGTGACCCCCGGCGCCGACACAGCGTGGCTCCGGGTGTTACCTTGGGCGCGGCGCGGACGCCCGGTCGGGCGCGCGGGGGCTCGCTTCCGCCCCGGATGCGCCCGAAGCGCGGGCGCACCCCGCAGGCTCTCACGTGGGCGGGAGTCCCCTCCCGGACAGGAGACGGCATGAAGAGGCTCGCGATTCTCGGGACGGCGGCCCTCGTGGCGTGCAGCGGAGGCAGCACCTCCAGCACGGCGACCGCCGCGCAGGTGACGCGGCTCGACGCGCTCGGGCAGAGCATGAGCACCGCGGTCGAGGCCTACCGCGCGTCCGCGTCGACCCTCTCGACGCTCCAGGCCTGCCAGGGCGCCGAAGACAGCTACCACGGTCAGATGGCGTCGATGCTCGACCAGATGAACCCGCTCACCAGCCCGATGGACGGCGCGATGAAGGGGATGGGCCATCCGGACGACGCGGACGTCACCTGCGGCTTCCAGGCGCTCCAGGCCGAGGTCGGGCGCCACCACGCGGTCGCCTGCGCTTCGCAAGACCTGGCCGTCGACCGCGCGGAGGCGAGCCACCACGCGGACGCGATGGACGAGCTCATCGACCACCAGCGCGCCCGGGCGGCCCAGCTCGGCTCCGCCATGGGCGTCGCGGGCATGATGGACGCGGGGGCGATGATGGGCTCGGACGGCGGCTGGACCGCTCCCGACGGCGGCTCGATGGGCGCCTGCTTCCAGGGCCCGGACGGCGGCTACCTGATGGACGGCGGGATGATGGATGGAGGAATGACCGACGGTGGAATGTCGGACGGCGGGATGATGGACGGCGGCATGTCGGACGGGGGGATGATGGGATCCCTCACCCGCTGAGCCGCCCCGCGGCCCGGGCGCCGGACGGCAGGACACCCTGCCGCCCGGCCCGCGCCCGCGCCGCCGGCCACGCGGCGTCAGGACTGGTGCTTCTGGCAGCCACAGGCGGGCCTGGGAGCGCTGTCCGCCTTCGCGCCCACCGCGGCCGGCGCCGCCGCTGCCTTGTCGTAGCTCGCGTCCGAAGCCAGCGCGGGGAGCGCGGTCGCCGCCAGCAGTCCGGCCAGGATCATCCTCTTCATCATGGTGTGTCTCCTCGGGCTCGGGTTGAGGCGCGCAGCGGCAGCCCGACTCCGCATGCCCGCGCCGTGGACTCGGAGCTTCACAGCGCCCCGCAGTACGACGGCCATCAAAAGCATCGGCCGTGCCACGGCGGCGGCGGTGGAGATCCCAGGAAACCGAGAGAGGAGAGGTCACCGCCGCTCGTCGCGTGGTGACCTCGGTCCTCACACCGTGATCGCTCCCGTCACGCCTGCGCGGCCTGCGGGACCACCGGCACGGGCGCCGGCTGCGCGGTCGCCGGCCCGTCCCTGACCTCCCGGCGCTTCCACAGGAAGTACACCGCGGGGTAGACGAGCAGCTCGAGCGCGAACGAGGTGACGAGGCCGCCCACCATCGGGGCGGCGATGCGCTTCATGACGTCCGCGCCGGTGCCGGTGGACCACATGATGGGCAGGAGGCCCATGAACGCCGCGAACACGGTCATGGCCTTCGGCCGCACCCGCTTCACCGCGCCGTGGACGATGGCCTCCCGCAGGTCGCCGGTCGTGTTCATGAGGCCGCGCCCCCGCGCCTCGTCGTGCGCCAGGTCGAGGAAGAGCAGCATGAACACGCCCGTCTCGGCGTCGAGGCCCATGAGCGCGATCATCCCCACCCACGCGGCGATCGACACGTTGTAGCCGAGGGCCCACATGAGCCAGACGGCGCCGACCGCGGAGAACGGCACCGCCAGCATGACGATGCCCGCCTTCACCGAGGACTTGGTGTTCATGTAGAGCAGGCCGAAGATGAGCACGAGCGTGATGGGCAGGATGAGCTTGAGCCGCTCCCGGACCCGCAGCATGTTCTCGTACTGCCCGCTCCAGCTCATGGAGTAGCCGGTCGGCACCTTCACCGCCGCCGCCACCGCCTTCTTCGCCTCGTCCACGTAGGAGCCGATGTCGATCTTCGAGGTGTCGAAGTCGACGTACACGTACCCGGCGAGCAACCCGTTCTCGTTGCGGATCATGGACGGGCCCTGGACCAGCTTCACCTCGGCGATCTCCTCCATCGGGATCTGGCCGTCGCCGGGCAGCGGCAGGAGCACCCGCCGGAGCGCCGGCAGGTCGTCGCGGTAGTCGCGCGCGTACCGCACGTTGATGCTGTAGCGCTCGCGGCCCTCGATGGTCGTGCCCTGCTCGTCGCCGCC